>CAZGLU010000035.1:0-13420 GCA_964526095.1 uncultured Anaerolineaceae bacterium
TGACACGGGGCCGACCATCCTGGTGATGCGCGATACCTTTGACGAAATGTACCGCGCCCTCGGCCAGGATCTGGCCGAGCGGGTCCCGATGACCCGCCTGGACCCCAACTACCGCGTGTACTACCACGACGGCGATCACTTGGACCTGCACGCCGCCATGCCCGCGCTCGCCGCCGAGGTGGAGCGCATCGAGCCGGGGTCGGCGGCGCGGCTGTTCGAGTTCCTCGGCGCGGGCGCGAAGAAGTACGCGCTCGGCATGGACTTCGTGGAGCGCAATTACGACCACCTGACCGACGTCGCCAACCCGCGCGCCGCGCTGCGGCTGCTGCGTACGCGCTCCCACGAACGGCTGTACGCCCAGGTAGGCCGCTACTTCGCCACCGATAAGCTGCGCAAGGCGTTCTCGTTCCACTCGATGTTCCTCGGCCTGTCGCCGTTCGACGCGCTGGCGATGTACAGCCTGATCACCTACGCCGACCTCGCGCTGGGGATGTGGTACCCGAAAGGCGGCATCTACCGCATCATCGAGGACATGCTCGCGCTAACACTTGAGTCCGGGATCGAGGTGCGCACGGGTGCGCCGGTCGCGGAGATCGACGTGCAGGCAGGCCGTGTGACCGGCGTCCGGCTCGAGTCGGGCGAGGTGATCCGCGCCGATCTGGTCGTCTCCAACGCCGACCTGCCCTACACGCTCCAGCACCTGCTGCCGAATGGGAACGGTCGCCGCACGAACGGGCGTCTGGCGCGCATGGATTACGCCTGCTCCGGGTACCTGCTCTACCTCGGCGTTAAGGGGACGTACCCGCACATGCGTCACCAGGCGCTCTACTTCTCTGAGGATTACCGCGCCAACCTGGACGCCATCTTTCGCACGCGGACCGTGCCCGCCGAGCCATCGTTTCACCTGAACAACCCGACCGTTACCGACCCGTCTCTGGCGCCGCCGGGCCATTCGCTGTTGTACGTCCTGGCGCCGATGCCGAACCTGCAGGGAGATGTGGACTGGGCCGAAGCAGGCCCGCAGGTCCGCGAGGCGCTGCTCGACCGGCTGGAGGACCTCGTCGCGCCGAACCTGCGCCGGAACATCGTATGGTCGCACGAGTACACCCCGCTGGATTTCGCGCGGGACTACAACGCCGTGCACGGCACCGCCTTCGGGTCGCTCTCACAGGGCTTCTTCCAGTCGTCCTACTTCCGGCCACACAACTTTGCACGGGACATCCGCGGCCTCTATTTTGTCGGCCAGGGGACCTACCCTGGGATCGGCATGCCGATGGTCTTGATCTCAGCCCGCCTGGTCACCGAAAGGATCGTACAGGCATGGTGCTAAAGAAGCAGTTCTTTCAGCCGGGGACGACAGCCGTCCGGCACGGTGATTACGCGCTCCCCGGCCATTTGCTCGCGGACTATGCTGCCTGCTACCGCATCATGCAGGCCGCGAGCAAGAATTACTCCGCCGCCAGCCGCCTGCTCCCCGCCGACAAGTTACCGCACGTGACCGCCCTGTACGCGGTGATGCGCGTCGGTGACGATCTGGTGGATGTGGCGCACGAGGGGTACGAGTCGCCGCGCGCCGCCATCGAGGCGTGGCGTGATAGTTACTGGCACGTCTTCGACACCGGGGAAAGCGATCATCCCGCGCTGCGCGCCTACTACCATACGGCCCAGACCTTCGGCATCGCGCCGGAGCTGCTGCACAATTACTTCCGCGCGATGCTCAGCGATCTGAACACCACGCGCTTTCCGACCTTCGAGGACCTGCTGCACTACATAGAGGGCAGCGCCATCCCGGTGGGCCGGGTGATGACGCACATCCTCGGCACACGCACGCCGCACACCTTCGACGCCTACCCCGCCGCCGACGCGCTGGCGATCGCCATGCAGCTCAGCAATTTCTGGCGTGATGTTGGGGAGGACCTCCAGCGCGGACGCATCTACATCCCGCTATGCGATCTGTCCCGCTTTGGCTATACCGAGCATGACCTGGCCACCGGCTGCATCGACGGGCGCCTGGTCGCCCTGCTGGAATACGAGTTCGAGCGCACCGAGGCGTACTACGCGCGGGCGCGGGCCGGAGTCGGTTTGCTGCGGTCGGGACGCCTTGCGGTGATGAGCGCGTTGGAGTTCTACCACGCCATCCTGCCCGGCATCCGCCATAACCATTACGATATCTTCGGGCGTCGTGCCGGTACCGGGCCGTTGCACAAGCTCCGGCTGGCCGCCCAGGCATGGCGGCACGTCAATTGATCGAGCGGGGCGCGGCCCCTGTGCACGGCGGATTTACCACGGCGGGACGCTAATTCCACCGTTGACACGGAGGGGAAATCAGTTACAATTGTCACGTGCTTCGAGGGAAGCACACGCCGAGGTAGCTCAGTTGGTAGAGCACTTGACTGAAAATCAAGGAGTCCCCAGTTCAAGTCTGGGCCTCGGCACACCGCGAAACGGCTCACCCCTGACGGGTGGGCCGTTCGTTTTCGCGCCCCATGCGGCTCTCCCCTTCACATAAATTAGATCGGCCTCGCCAGGCGGATTACAGCCACCATCCCGCACAGGGTACCATCAGTTAGGCCAGAACCGTGAACGCGCTCCGAAAAATCGCGCCGAGCGCCCCGTGATTCGTCGCACCTGAATCCCCGGCGCCTGCGCACCAAAGGTGCTACCAATACCTCCCTGCTCTATCCCAAACTACCTGCTGATTTTAGTGCTTATGAGGATGCATGAGTTGGATGTCTAACATCTTGCTGATGTTATGGAAAAATAGATTCCAACTGGCGATTAAGCTAGTTATAGAAGCATCCGGCCCAGACAATTTCCCGGATATGCAAATCTGTAATACACTCTGATCATTGAGGGGACAAAATGCCGAAATATTCTGAAACAACGCGAGAAGAACGTCTGGAACGGATCAGCCGGTTGCTCCAGCGCAACCCTGGTGGCTTATCGGAGCGCGAGATAGCCGAAGCGCTCAACTTTGAACGGCGCACCACGCACAACTACCTTAAAGAACTTGATCTGCGGGGCAAAGCCGATCGAGATGGTCAGCTTTGGTTCCCACTACCACACCATGCCCTCGTGCTGCGGAACTTCGAACTCCAACCGGAAGAGGCTGTTATTCTCTATCTGGCAGCGCGGTTATTCGTCAAGCAGAGCGATACCCGGCACGAGTTGGCGGAACACGTACTTACCAAGCTGGCCGATATCCTGAGTACCGACATTGGCCTGAGCGCCGATATCCTCCGCGCCGCCCAGGAATTAGCACACCGTCCTTTTACACCGGGCTATGAGGACATTTTCCGTACTGTCGCACGCGCCTACATCTATCGCCGCCAGGTCGAGATCGCCTACCAACCTTACCGAGGCAAGCCGTTTAAAACGGTGCTGTCCCCGTATCTCCTTGAGCCCTCCGCTATCGGTTTCGCCACTTATGTCATCGGACACAGCAGCATCGTCAATGCCATACGAACCTACAAGCTGGAGCGCATCGAACAGGCTCGCCTCCTGCGGGATCAGGAATACACCGTGCCGGACGATTTCCCCGGCCTTGAACTGCTGCGCAACGCCTGGTCCATCTACTATGGCGATGCGATGGTCCATGTAACGCTCCGGTTTCATCCCGACGTGGCGAAACGCGTTCAGGAAACGAATTGGCATCCCTCGCAACGACTCGAGTGGGATGAGCAGCGGCCTGGTTATCTGCTCGTCGCACTTGATGTGGCCGATACGACCGACCTCAAGCCGTGGATCCGTGCGTGGGGCGCAAACTGCGAGGTGCTGGAGCCGGTAGATCTGCGCGACGAAATGATCGGCGAAGCGCGCAGGCTGGCTTACCTGTACGGTTGGCGTACCGCTCGATCTTCAGATGGCGACGTTCACAGCCGTTTTGGGGACATCTTCGGGGAGTAAAAAGTGACCGCATTGGATTTGTGGCCGCACCAGGAAACCGTCTACGACTTGATGGTGGACGGGAAAAACGTGATTCTTCAGGCCCCAACCGGCTCGGGGAAAACGCGTGCCGCCCTCTACCCTTTCTTAGTAGCCCAGGATTATCAGCACGATCTGTACGAGCGTTTCCCGCACAAGTGCATTTACTCCGTGCCCATGCGCGTGCTGGCGAAACAGTTTACCCACGAATATGCGGCGATCGTCGAGCGGTACAGCAAAAAGTATGGGCTAACCACGTCCACCTCCATCCAGACCGGCGATCAGCCCACCGATCCGCTCCTTAGCGCCAATCTCATTTTCGCCACCATCGACCAGACCCTCAGCAGCTTTTTACTGTCCCCCTACAGTCTCTCGCGCGCGAAGGCGAATATGAACGCAGCGGCGGTGCTGGGGTCTTATCTCGTATTCGACGAGTTCCACCTCTACGATCCTGGCTCGACATTGCCGACCACGCTGCACATGCTCCAACTGCTCAAGGGCATCACGCCGTTTATTCTGATGACGGCGACCTTCAGCGCGAACATGCTCGACGCACTGGCCGAGGAACTGGACGCGGAAGTTGTTCCCGGCTCGCAGGAGGAGCGCGATCAGTTGCAGGCCCTTCCCTCACAGCAAAAATCGCGCCGCTATCACCTGCGTGATCAGGTGGATCAGGCGCTCTCTGCGAAACGCGTCCTCGACCGGCATGAGCGTCGTTCGCTCGTGATCTGCAACACGGTTGACCGCGCGCGCGCGCTCCACCGCCAGTTGCTTGACGCGACGCGAGGCACGGATACGCGCGTCCTCTTGCTGCACAGCCGCTTCCTGCGCTCCGATCGGGATCGGATCGAGGAGGAAATACGTGCCACGTTTGGCAAATCCGCGGACCAGACCGCTGGCAGCCTGATCGTTGTCTCAACCCAGGCAATTGAAGTCGGCGTGGACATCACCTGCACGGCGCTGCACACCGAGCTTGCGCCTGCAAACGCCGTCTTGCAGCGGGCGGGACGTTGCGCACGCTATCCGGGCGACGAGGGCGACGTGTACATTTACCGGTACGTGTCGGGCGACACGCCGGATGACCTTGTTGACCTGCTCGAACAGACCGCCCCCTACACGTCGCAAGCGGATCAGTTCGAGCCGACCTGCAATGCCTTCCGGGACCGCGACGGCTCAACTTTAGACTTCACGCAGGAGCAGGCCATCATTTCGGCCGTTCACGGCCCGCGGGATGCAAAAATCATCGAGCGACTTCGTGCTGACAGTAACGAGCACCGCCAGCACATGTATGCAGTGATGCGCGGCGACGAAGGAAAGAACGCGCAAAATCTGATCCGTGAGGTGCGTCAGCAGCAGGTCACGATTCACCCCGATCCTGACGTACTGCTCGAAGCGCCCTTCGATGCGCCATCGTTTGGGCTGCATTACGGGTCGGTGCAAAAGCTTGTGGCGGGATGGCTCGAACGGTACCACCAGGATGACCGGATTCCCTGGGCAGTAAAATGGCTCAAGGAAGAAAGCAACCAGGACGCCGATCAGTCGAACCGGAAAACATACCGTTGGGAGTGCGTTCAAGAGTCAGCGCAGGAGGTCCTTGGCGCGCCGCTGATCGTCGTACATCCCCTGTTGGCCACGTACGACCCGGAACTGGGGTTCATACCCGATCAAGGCGGCACGGGGGAGGCGCCGTTTCCGTCGCGCACAGAACGCTCGGACCGCGAGACTTACACGTATCGCCTGGAAACGTACGAGCGGCACATCGAGCTTGTTTACGAAAAAGCATTTAATCTGGTCGATGGCTTCTGGCACGAGATGGACTGGCTGGCCCGGCAGCTTGAGGCGCGGTGCGGCTGGCCGCCGGGGACTATCCGACGCGCGGCGGAATTGGCCGTATTGCTGCATGATGTGGGCAAGCTCAGCGTGAAATGGCAGGGCTGGGTGCGCGATTATCAGGAGGCGATCGGTCGTCCCTGTGACGCAACTCAGGCATATGCGCACACCGATCTCTCTGACCCGGCGCACCGCGAGATAGAAAAAGCCATGCGGCGGCGTCCGTGGCACGCGGTTGAGGGAGCTGTCGCGGCACTGCCAGTGTTAGCTACCGAGTTCGACCGATATCCTCCCCTGATCGATGCCGCCTTCAGCGCCATCGCGCGGCACCATAACGCCAGCTCGAATTCACTCGGCCCATTCCGCTTGATTAAGGGGGCGGTGCAGCACATCCGCGCCACAACCGGCACGGATCTCCCTGCCGAGCCACTGGGCGTGACAGAAGAAATTCCGTCAAACGTGGGAGTAGAGGACGTGATCGCTATTCCACGAGATGGCAAGCTCGATGTGTTTTGGACCTATCTGCTGCTGGTGCGTGTGCTGCGCCGTGCCGATCAAGCAGGAACAGCGGCGGGGAGCCAGTAACGATGGATGCTTCGTGCCGTTGCCAGATTCACTTGGCTGACCTTCAGTACCCTCTACGGGCCAATTACCTAGGGCAAATAGCATACCAAGGTTCTTTCAGTACCCTCGACGGGGCAAAGCCTGTTGTTGACAGGATAGCAGAATTCTCCTATGATGGAAATAATGTTCCCAACATTGGTATCCTATTCTACAATCCGTTGCACTTATCCAACAAGTCTCTCTGTCTTCGCTTATATCATCCTTGCTCAGCAAGCGTGATTCTACCGCGGTTTCGCTATCGGACCCTGTTGCATAACGGGTTCCTACGACCAGGTTGCAGGCGAACGTCGTGTTCGCGTATGAGTTTCTGGATGGAGTCCCCTTCAACCAGGCACGATCGGAGTGTGGAGTAGTGGCCGAATATCAGACTTTCTATGTTGACAAGCTAAATCGCACGTTCGCGGACAACCTGATCGCTGCCGGGCTGGCGCGTCTCGTGGATGATCTGCTGGCCCGTCAGGAACAGGGTGATACACACGACGTGATCATAAAGGACTGTGGCACCTATTACCAATTGACCTGTAAACCAGCCTTGCAGCGGGACACGGTCGAGCAGCTTGACGTGCGGTTGTGCCCCGTTCGGCCCATCCGCACTGGAAAAAACGCGGCTTCACTGCCGAACGACATTCCGTACCTTGACTATGAAGCGAGTCGGGCAAAGGTCGACGAGTACTGGGCAGCGCGTAAAAAGGGCGTCACCGACGAGAACCTGCCCACCCTACCGGAGCATTGGGACATCCTACGTGCGATCAACCCGGCGGCGCTGCCTGGCTATAACAGCTTGGCACTGGATTGGTGGCGCCTGGGCCAGCACCAGCCCGACGCACTGCTGCTCCTGTTCGATCTGTACGCCGCCATACCGAACGATTACGCTGGAGCCATCGAGGCCTGGAAGCAGCTCGACAAGGAACACGGCTGGGGTATCAAGCCGGAGGCTACTCGCCTCCAGATCTACAATCCCGATCAGGGAAAGGGCCAGAACAAGACCAAGGCGGACGGGCTGAGTGTCGGCAACCTCAGTGGTTTCTGGCTAGCCGAGTGGCTCAAGGCACTGGGATTCTATCAGGTCGGCATTACCCGGTTGGTGCGCGGCGCGAAGGATCGCAAGACGTTTGTCGTCTCCCCGCGTGAGTTGGCGCAATCCGACAGCCAGGCAGTGATGAGTCGCTTTCTGAGTACCGTCTCATCCGAAACGTCGATCAAGTTCGATATTCTGGCTGCCGTCCGCTACACCCGCGCCCTGCTCGACCACTTCAGCAGCGAGGAAACCCTGATTCAACGGCTACTTGGTCGCCAGAACGTTCAAAAGCGGCTGGTCGCCGGGTTCGACACGGCCTTCTACAAGGATCTCGGTAACGCCGTTGCCACGATGAACGTGTCCTTCATCCGGCTGCCCGGTTGGATCATCGTGGACTCCCGCGACGACATCGCGCTTTACAACGATCCCGATAGGGGTCTGTTGGTGCAGCTCGAACGGCTGGTGCGCCAGTTCGACGAATCCCACAGCGACGCCTTTACACTGCTGCACCATCTCCGCGACTTCGTCTCCGGCGACGATTTAGCCGCGTTCTTCCGCTTTACGAATGCCTTCCCTACGTACTGCATGGGCAGGCAAGAGCAAGGACAGTATGCCTATCCGCTCAGCACGCTGTTTGTAGAAAGGTTGGTTATGAGCACCGAAAAACGACTGACACCTATTCTCGAAAGCGAGGGGTTCCAGAACATTGCCTATGCCATCCGCCAAAGCACTGTGACAGCGCAGTATCGCAAGAGGCAAGGCGACCGCCGCTACGATGTGCGCTACGGACTGGGGCAAGAACTGGCGCGCAAGGCGCTCTATCCTGATGCCTTCATCGCGGCCCTGAGCGATTTTCTGCATAAGTACAATGCGGAAAACGCACAGGTTATGGAAACGCGATCCGGCCCGTATCGTCGCAGCGTCAAGACCAGTGATATTGATGAAATCGTGCGCCTGATCGATGACTACGGTTCCGAGACAGTCGCCAACCTGCTTGTTGCGTATGGTTATGCCCGTGTTCCCCGTGAAGAAGGCGAAGATACGCCCGACCAGACCCAACTCGAAGAGGAGATTGAAGCATGACCGCACCGATCTACAGCATTTCGATCAGCGCCCGCGCCACGCTGGATATGCACAGCCTGAACAACGAGGGCGGCGAGGGGAATCAGATCCAGACCCGCATGGTGAACATCATCGACCAGGAGGGCCGCCTGCAAAACGTGAACGCCATCAGCGGCGACATGTTTAAGCACATCCAGGCTGAGCACCTGTTCCACATTCTGCGCGAACAGGAGGGGGTGCCACTCTGCGCGGGCTGCCAGACCTTTAACGCGAACCGCATCAACGCCGACGCAGCCTTCATCGCTGAGACCGCCAATGCCAACGATGCCGAGATACTTGATGCGCTACTGCGTCACTGCGCGCAGGACGACATTGAAGGTATCTTGATTACCGAGGGTAAGCGCAGCGTCCCGCGCAAAAGCGTGGTTGAGTTCGGATGGGTTGTCGGTGTCCCTGGTGTGGTTGAGACAGAGAGTTATTTCCACGTCAAATACGCTACAGAACGCGGTGCTGAACAGCGCACGCTTGACCGCGAGGCGACTGAAAAATCCGGCTCCAACCTCGGGCAGGCGATCTTCCACCGTCCGGCGTCATCGGGGATCTACGCGGCCGTGTGTCACCTGGAGCTGGCGCGGATCGGCTTCAACGATATCACCCAGACGTACGCCATCGACGAAGACCAGCGGCACGCCCGAATGCAAGCCCTGTTGCAGAGCGTGCTCTACACGTTCATCCAACCCAACGGTGCCATGCGTTCAGCCCAGGCGCCTCACCTGGTCGATCTGTCCGGCGTGCTCACCTATAGCACCGGAACCGTCCCCGCGCCGACCATCAGCCCGCTCAAAGACCAATACCGCGAGCAGCTCGATACGTTGCAGGCTTCGCTGGATCGGCTCTCACCGGGAACCGTCACCGCCCTACGCTTCGATTCGCTTGGCGAGTTTGCGGATGTCATCGGTTCGCTGATCGAAGCACAGCCCTATGCGTTCCGGTACGCCTAGCGGAGGCGGCCATGTGGCTCAGTGCTGAGTACGAGGCCAGCGCGCTGTTCTCACTGAAACCTGCGACGGCAACGGCGTCCGGCGGCAAAACGCTGCTGGTCCCCACACCGTTCGCAATCAAAATGGCGCTGCTCGACGTGGCCTGCCGCCTGGAAGGCCAGCCTGCCGCCGCCCGTGCATGGGATGACTGGCTGGCCGGATCAACCATCGCACTGCGTCCTGCCCGCGAAGTTGTCGTGAACAACACCTTCATGAAGGTGCAAAAGCCGTGGGAGTTCAAGGGCAAGAAGGAGGAAAAACCGCTCGCGATTGAAAAAGCTAGACAAGAACGAAAGTATCCCTTTCAACCGAACATCTCATACACTGAATATGCGCAGTTAGCTGGCCGACTGGGGATCGCCATCGAGTTGAGCGACGACACACAGGCCGGTTACCTCACTCGCTGGCTGCTGAACGTGAACTACCTAGGCAAGCGTGGCTCGTTTATCCAGCTTCAGGACGTGCCCCAACTTCACGACGAACTGCCAGAAGGCTTCACCGTTATCGGCGGCACGCTCGCTGAGATCCCAATCGATGCGCTACTCACCCAACTGGACGATGTCGGCGAAGGGCTAACCTTCACCCGCGCCAATATCTATTCCGGCGCAGGTAGCGCGATCCGGCTTGGCAAGCATCGCATCCTACGTCATGTCGCGCTGCCCTACGAACTGGTCAGCAGCAGCCGAGGGTACAGCTACTACCGCTTGCAGGATAATCATCCGTGAATCTGATCGTCCACCACTTACGCTTCCATCTGCGCGCCCTGACGCTGATCCACCTTGGCCCACAGGCGGGCGCGCAGATTCGCGGGGCATTCTGGGCGGCACTGCGGCAGTTCGCGTGTGCCGCCCCCTTTTCCGACTCCGATCCGGCGCACAGCCAGCATTGCCCGATGTGCCACTTGATGGCGCTGGAAACCATGAGCAGCGCACGGGGCGCTAATCCACCTCGTCCATTTGCGATCCGCCCTCCCCTGCCGCCACGTCCTGGCGCTGACTGCACGTTCATGCCCGGCAACACCCTTGTCGTTGGGCTAAACCTCTACGGGGATGCGGTCGAGTTGTTCCCGTATGTGGTTCAGGCCTTTTACCGCATGGGCAACATCGGTTTGGGCTACGGCAGAGGCCGCTTTGTGCTCGAACAGGTTGAAGCTGTCGATCCCCTTCGCGGGGAAACGGCGGCTCTCCTGCGCAACGGGCGGTTTACCCCTATGCCGGGACTCCCGGTCACACCCGACCATGTGCGGCGCGCAGCAGAGCAGCTTCCCTCCGACCGCCTCGGCGTGCGCTTTCTCACTCCGGCGCAGATCACGCAGCAGGGGAAGTCGCTCGTCCGCCCGGCGCTCGATGGGATCGTGGGGCGATTGCTCGAGCGCTGTCAGGCCATGGAACAGCACTATACCGCAAGCCACGAACCGCAAGCCGTATGGCGTGACCGGCATCTGTGGCTGACGGAGCAGGCACGGCGCGTTCATCTCGTTGAGGATTGCACACGCTGGATCAGCGCCGAAAGCGGATCGCGCCGTACCGGAACGCGCAATACGATCAGCGGCTTCGTAGGCGAAGCGTGGTATGAGGGCGACCTGGCCGATCTGCGTGAGTGGCTGGTATGGGGTCAAAGCTTACATGTGGGCAAGAACGCTGTCAAGGGCAACGGCTGGTACGAGCTGCTCGGGTAGCGTACGCCCGGCCCGGTGCATCGAAGTCAGCCTGCGTCGCCGCACATCGGAAAAATAGATTCCATCTCCGGCATATCATGAGGGTAGAGATCAAGTGTGTTCAGGAGTTCTCTACCCATGCCTATTGTCGAGCACCTTATAGCGGACACGTTCGGGACCCACATCGGCAAATACAGCGAGCGCCTGAAGGTTACTCAGGGAAAGGAAACCCTCGCCCAGGCACCTCTACTGCACCTCAAATTAGTCCTGGTAACGAGTCGTGGCGTCAGCATCTCCGCCGATGCGCTGGAAGCCTGTGCGGAACGTGGAATCCCCGTTTTCTTTGTAGACGGCTCCGGCAAGCACTACGCCACAGTGTATTCATCCGGGCTAACGGGCACTGTCCTAACCCGCCGCGCCCAACTCCTCGCCTATTACGATTGGCGCGGCTTACAGGTTGCCCTGAACATCGCGGAAGGGAAAATCCGTAACCAGTCGGCCACCTTGAAATATCTCGCCAAGACCCGCAAAGAAACATCCCCGGAGTTGTACCAGGAGCTGCAATTGCGCGCCGGGGAAGTACTCGACAACATCGCGTTGCTGGACCGGCTGCAAGCCCAGTTTGTCGACGACGCCCGCAGCCACATTCTTGCCGCAGAAGGGAATGCGGCGCGGCACTACTGGGCAGCGGTAGGGGTGGTGCTTCCCACATCCTATGCCTGGCCCGGGCGCCTGGGGCGAGGTGCGACCGATCCCCTGAACTCCATGCTCAATTACGGTTACGGCATTTTATATGGGCTGGTCGAACAGGCTATTGTGTTGGCTGGGCTTGACCCTTACGCAGGCTTTCTCCATGCGGATCGCCCTGGCAAGCCCAGCCTCGTCCTCGATCTAATCGAGGAGTTCCGGCAGGTAGCCATCGACCGTCTGGTATTCGGGCTGGCCAATCGGGGTTTTACAGTCAAGCAGGATGAACAAGGGCTGCTGGCCACTGAAACGCGCCGCAGCCTGGCTGAGAAGGTTCTCCAGCACCTTGAGGCAACCGTTCGCTACGAGGGCAAGCGCTACCCATTGCGCTTCGTGATCCAGAATCAAGCCCGGTATTTGGCGACGTTCTTGCGTGGCGATCGTGAGAGCTATGAGCCATTCAAGGCCAGTTGGTGATGGCGCACGTAATCCTGGTCTACGATATCACCAGCGATAAGATCCGGGCTAAGGTGGCCGATACCTGCCTTGACTACGGCCTCGATCGCATCCAATTCAGCGCCTTCAGTGGGCAGCTCAGCCGCAATCATCAGCGTGAGCTGATGCGCCGCCTTCATGCATTGATCGGCGACAACAGTTGTCGGGTTACGTTGCTGCCAATCTGTGACGCGGACTGGCAAAACCGGTTGGAGATCGAACATGCTTGATCCTGACGCAGTTTTATACTCGGTGACCGACTTGAAGCAGTACATTTACTGCCCGCGTATCTTCTATTACCACACCTGCCTCCCCGATGTTCGTCCCACAACCTATAACATCCAGGCAGGAATCGACGCCCATGTGGCCGAACGCCAACGCGCGGAGCGGCGCTCGCTCAAAATGTATAAGGTCGTTACCGGACAGCGTTTTTTTGACGTTGCGTTGCAATCCGAGCGACTGGCGCTTACCGGCAGGCTAGACGAACTGGTAGATACCGGCGGAGAGCTGATCCCGGTGGATTATAAGCTTGCCTCAAAGGCAGCTTTCCATTTTCGGATTCAGCTCGCCGCCTATGCCCTTCTGCTCGAAGAGACGTATCAGCGCGAGATCAAGCGGGGCTTTCTCTACCTCATTCCCCGTCGTCACGCGGAAGAAGTGTTGATCAGTCGTAAGTTGCGTCAACAAACCCAGGCAGCATTAGACAATATGACATCAATTGCATCCACCGAACGGATGCCGCCCCCAACAAGTTGGCGGCAGCGCTGCGCCGACTGCGAGTTTCGGCGCTTTTGTAATGACGTCTGACTTGACTCAACTCCCCCTTGCTTTTTGGCATAGGCCGAGTTGCGATCCTGCGCTTGCCTGATGCCGATTTAGGGGCTATTTTTGACAGGAGTGGCACGCCACAATGCGCGTTAAGGGGCATGAAAACGATTTTTTGAGCCAAAAGTCCAAAAAGTCACGTAACTCGCGGGCTGTTTCCCGGAGCCTCGACCCGTAGAGGGTACTGAAAGAAACCACAAAGAGCACGTACCCGCACGAGACGCCCGAATGTACGATCCGAAGACCTCACGTCTGAAC
>CAZGLU010000036.1:0-4995 GCA_964526095.1 uncultured Anaerolineaceae bacterium
TCTCTCCGAGCTACCGCTGCCTGATGAGGTAGCGTCCGAGGCCGCTGACGGCGACGAAGCCGAAGGGGCCATTGAGCCGGAGCCGGAAGACGCCGGGTGAGCGACGTACACAGGCCGGGCGCTTTGCTGGCCGTGTGGAGTTAATGGTATAATACAACCTAAGTTGACTGCTGCCATCGCCCAGCCGGAATCTCAGATATTCCAGGAACACGTTTATGATCAAAGTCAATATCGACAGCATCCGCGTGAGCCTGATGTCACAGCTCCGCGTCGTCATCCTCAAGGATCCGGTCAGCGGCAGGTACCTGCCCATTTTTATTGGTCCCTGCGAGGCGGAAGCTATCGCCGTGCGGCTGCAAGGCATGACCATGGAGCGCCCGCTGACCCACGACCTGCTCAAGTCGATGATCACCGAGTTGGGTGGAAGCGTGAAGCACATCGTCGTGAACGATCTCCGGCAAGACACCTTTTTCGCCCAGATCGTGGTGGAAGTTAACGATGAAACGCATACCGTCGACTCGCGGCCCAGCGACGCGATCGCGCTGGCCGTGCGCCTCGACGTCCCGATCTACGTCGAAGATTCCGTGATGGAACGCGCGTCAATCACACCGGATGAGGAAGTGGACAGCGAGGAGCCGACCGACGAAGACCAGGAAAGCACCGGTCGCCTCAGCATCTTCGAGGACTTCGTCGAGTCATTAGACCTGGACGACCTCGATTCGGAAGAAGACGAAGACTAGCACCGCCCGCCGACCACCGGCTGAAACGGGGCGGCTCGACGGAGCTGCCCCGTTTTTGACACCCGTTCGCCTGATCCACGTGCGTCTACTTGCGAAGAGTGGCAATGAGCCAACAAGACTCCATCCTCGCGCAAGCTGATCGCCTCGCGCCTCACAGCGTCGAGGCGGAGGAGGCGCTGCTCGGTTCGATCCTGATCGATCCCAGCGCGCTCAACGACGTCGCCGCTTTCCTCCAGGCCGATGACTTCTTCATCGTCAAAAACGGGTGGGTGTGGGAGACGATCCAACGCCTCCACGAGCGCAACGAGCAGATCGACTACATCACGGTAGTCGAGGAACTGCGCCAGCAGGACCGGCTGGAGGAAGTTGGTGGCCCCGCCTACATCACGTACCTGATCAACCACACGCCCACGTCCATCTATGCCGAGGCGTATGGCCGCATCGTCGAGCGGGCCGCGATGCGCCGCCGCTTGCTGCGCGCCGCCAGCGAGATCGCGCAGCTTGCACACGAGGAAAGCGCGGACATCAACGAGGTCATCGACCGCGCGGAGGCGTCGCTGTTCGCCGTGACGGAGCGCCGCCTGCTGCGCGAGTTGGTCCCGATGCGGGTCGCCATCAGCGATTATTACGACCGCATCGAGAGCCTGTACGAGAAGCGCGGCGAGCCGCTCGGCGTCCCGACCGGCTACACCGACCTGGACCAGTTGCTCGGCGGCTTTCAAAAGTCGGACCTCGTGATCGTCGCGGGACGCCCCGGCATGGGCAAGACCTCCTGGCTGCTGACGACTGCGCTCAATGCCGCCCGTCTGGGCCGTGCTCGCGTCGCGATCTTCAGCCTGGAAATGAGCAACGAACAGATCGTGCAGCGCCTGATCTCGGCCGAAACGGGGATCAGCACCCACCAACTCCGCCTCGGCCAGTTGAACGAGCGCGAATGGGCGCTGTTCGTCGAGGCGACCGGCAACCTCAGTAACGTGCAGATCTTCCTAGACGACACGCCCGCCCTCTCGCCGCTTCAGATGCGCACGAAATGTCGCCGACTGTACGCCGAGCAGGGGTTGGACCTGATCATGGTGGACTACCTCCAGTTGATGACCAGCGGCGTGGGGCGCAGCGAGAACCGGGTGCAGGAGATCAGCTATATCTCGCGCAACCTCAAGCAGCTCGCCCGCGAGTTGAACGTGCCGGTACTGGCCGCCGCCCAGTTGTCACGCGCGGTCGAGCAGCGCCAGGACAAACGCCCGCAGCTTTCCGACCTGCGCGAGTCGGGCAGCATCGAGCAGGACGCCGACATCGTGCTGTTCCTGTACCGCGACGAGGTCTACAACGAGCATACCGAGCGCCCCAATCAGGCGGACGTGATCGTAGCCAAGCACCGTAATGGGCCGACCGGCAGCGTTACACTGTACTTCCGCAAGGAACTCACCCAGTTCGCCAACCTGAAGAAGACCGACATGGACCTGGCGGCGTTTTAGACAACAGCCCCGGCTGCGCCCGGCCCGGATTGACTGGTATCGTAATGGGCAGTGTTGGAAGGGGGAGATGGCGACTTCATGCGGAAATTTGCGGGGTTTCCACCGGGGAAAATGCGCACGGTCACGATCCCCAATCTATTCTTCACCGAGTTAATGCAAAGCATCGATGACCTGGCCGAGATGAAGGTCACTTTGTATTGCTTTTGGGCGCTACACCAGCAGGACGGCGACTATCGCTACGTGCTGCGGCGCGAGGTGTTAGAGGACGAAAAGTTTTTGACCGGCTTTGACGGCGACCGGGAGCACGCACAGGCCCAGATAGCCGCCGCGCTGGACCGCGCCGTAGCACGCGGCACGCTGCTGCACGTCGCGGTCGAGGGCGCGCTGGGCCAGGAGGACCTCTACTTCCTCAACAGCGTCAAGGGCCGCAACGCCGTACAGGCCATCGCAAACGGCCACTACACCTATGGCGGGCGTGACTGTCCGGTGGCGCTGGTGGTCGAGCCGCCCAACATCTTCGCGCTGTATGAGCAGAATATCGGCCCGCTGACGCCGATGATCAGCGACCAGTTACGGCAGGCGGAAGAGGACTACCCTGCCGAGTGGATCGAGGAAGCTATCCGGATCGCGGTGGAGCGTAACGTCCGCAACTGGCGGTACGTGGCGGCCATTCTCAACCGTTGGCAGGCGGAAGGAAAAAACGGTGGACAGCCTACACAATCAACTGAGGCGGATCGCTACCGGTATATCCGTGGGGAATACTCAGACATCATCGACTACTGACGACGCCCATAAGGACGACGTTTGCCCGATCTGCGACGGCATGGGTTTCGTGACGCGGGCAGTGCCGGTCAGTCATCCCGACTTCGGCAAAGCCTTTCCGTGCGTCTGCCAGCGCGAACGGATCGCCGCCCGTCGCAGCGAGCACCTGCGTGCTTTGAGCAACCTTGACGCTCTGGCCGACAAAACGTTTGAGTCGTTTGAGCTGGACCTGCCCGGCCTCAGCAGCAACCAGCTCCAGTCGCTGCGCACCGCCTACAGCCTCGCACTGGGCTATGCGCAGGACCCAAAGGGCTGGCTGCTGTTCCAGGGCACGTACGGCAGCGGCAAGACGCACCTTGCCGCCGCCATCGCCAATTACTGTCTCGCGCAAGGGCGGACGGTCATCTTCATGACGGCGCCCGACCTGCTCGACCACCTGCGCTCGACCTTCGCGCCGGACTCTAACGTGGAGTACGACGACCTGTTCGAGCAGGTGCGCACCGCCCCCCTGCTCGTGCTGGACGATCTCGGCGCTGAAAGCCCGACGGCCTGGGCGCAGGAAAAGCTCTACCAGTTGATCAACCACCGCTACCTGCACCGCCTCAGCACGGTGATCACCACCAATGTGGACCTCGCCACCATGGACCCGCGCGTACGCAGCCGCCTCGTGGACTGGCATCTCACGCGCATGATCAGCCTGAACCTGCCCGATTACCGGCGCGGCGAGGCGCTGCCGGAGCAAAGCCCGCTCTCCAGCCTGGCCCTGTATGGCGACATGGTCTTTGAGACGTTCGATCTGCGCGGCCACGATCTGAAGGCGGAGGAGCGCAAGAACCTGCAGGAAGCGTACGAGACGGCGCTGGATTATGCGCGCAACCCCAACGGGTGGCTGGCCTTCATCGGCAAGCCCGGCTGCGGCAAGACGCACCTCGCCGCCGCCATCGCCAACTACCGCTACCGCCTGGGCGAGCCTACGATCCTCGTCACCGTAGCGGACCTGCTGGACTACCTGCGCGCCGCCTTCTCCCCGACCCCCACCACGTCCTTTGAGAAGCGGTTTACGGAGTTGAAGACCGTGCCGCTGCTCGTCATGGACCAGCTTGACCTGACGAACGCGTCCCCGTGGTCGCTGGAGAAGCTGCGCCAGATCATCAACCATCGCTACGTCGCCCGCCTGCCCACCGTGTTCACCTCGGCGCAGGAGTTCAACAACCTTGACCCCGCCATTCGCAGCCGTCTGGCGGACGTCCGGCGCTCGCACGTGTTCTTCGTCCTCGCCCCGGACTACAAAGGCGGCGGGTCGGGCACCACACGTCGCAAGGTATCGCTGTAACCCTGCCCCACCGAAGCACCAGCAGCAAGAACGCCTGACCTTGAGGGTCAGGCGTTTTTTATCGGTCGGGTTGTCCGGAAGCTCCGGGGGCCCTGAGGCCGCTAGGCACGCTCGCCCAGGCGCCGTTCCTTACCGGCCAGCAGGCTGTAGATGTTGCTGCGGTGGCGGATGAAGATCATCCACGCCACAAACAGGTAGAGGCTGTAGACGGGGTCCATCACATCGAGACCGATCAGCACGACGATCGCGATGGCAGCAGCCGCGACGGACGTCAGCACGGCCAGCGACACGTAGCGCGTGAGCAGCACCATCGCCGCAGCCAGCGCCAGGATGATCACCACGAGGAAGGTTGGGGCCAGCAGCAGGAACGTGCCAGAAGCCGTTGCCGCGCCCTTGCCGCCTTTGATGCTGCCCGTAATCAGCGTGGCGAGGAACGACCAGTTATGCCCGGCGACAACCGCCACCGCGGCCAGCACGCTCGCCGCCGCCTGGCTGTCGGGGAGGATCGCCCGCGCGATGAACACCGCCAGGACGCCCTTCAGCCCATCCCACAGCCACACCAGCGCCCCATATTGCAGCCCACAGGCGCGGGGGGGGGGGGGGGGGGGCCCAGGGGGGGGGGGGGGGGAGAAAAAAAAAAAAAAAAAAACCAAAAAACACACAAAAAACCCGCGGCGGGGGCCCC
>CAZGLU010000036.1:5005-9425 GCA_964526095.1 uncultured Anaerolineaceae bacterium
CACCAGCGCCCCATATTGCAGCCCACAGGCGCGCGCGACGTTCGTCGCGCCCATGTTCCCACTGCCTACCTTAAAAATATCGACGCCCTTCAGCTTCCCCACGACATACGCCGTCGGGAAGGAACCGATCAGGTAGCCGGTCACGATGATGGCGATTACTGCTGCAAATTCCATGGTCTGTCCAGCCTCGTTGTTCAGGATAATGCCGATGATCAACGGTAATAACACGGCTACCGGAAAAGAGATACGTTCTTTTTGAAAAAAGCCAATAATTGTCTCCGAATTTGTGCGAAAACTTGCCAGGATGTCGTGGCAAGGGTAAAACAATGATCGGACAATTCTCAACTCGACGCGCCACCGAGACAACAGACAGCCGCCGCCGGTGGCAGATGAGGTTAACCTCTTGATCGAAAACACGAGTGCGCCTGCTCCTACGATTATAATCGTTGACGACGACACCGAGCTACTCAAATTGATCGCGCTGCTGCTCCAGCGTATTCAGGCCAACGCCATCACCATGCCGGATGGCGCGTCCGCCCTGAATTACCTGAGTTCGACCGTCCCGGACCTGATCATCCTGGACCTGATGCTGCCCGATATCGACGGGCTGGACGTGCTGCGCACGGTGCGACGTATGCGACACCTGGACCGCGTCCCGGTCCTGATCCTGACCGCCCGTGCGGATTCGGAATGCGTCCGGCAGGGGTTGGACCTGGGCGCGGACAGCTACATCACCAAGCCGTACGTCGCAAACAACCTGCTGGACCGCGTGCGCCTCCTGCTCAGCACGGGCCATCAGCCTCGCCGCCCCACGCCACCCCCGACCGCATAGCTGCCCGTCCGCGCGTTGGCGGGTTTCAGCAGGATCGGTATCATATGGATCGGAGTCCGAACGCCCGATCCCGTTACGGAGTGGAGAGCGTGGAGCATGCAAACCCGTAAATGGTGGCGCTTAATCCTCCTCGCGTGCCTGATCCCTTTGGTCGCAGCCTGCGAGGCAGGAGAGACTCAAACGCCCTCGCCCCAATCCCCCGGCGAGGTCGCCCTCAGCCAGCCAACGCGCACGGTCAAGCCGATCGTCAGCTTCACGCCGCGCTTCACCGCCACCCCGCTGCCGAGCAACACGCCGGTCCCGTCGCACACGCCCACGCCGACGAACACGCTTGAGCCGCCGACGGAAACGCCGCGTCCCTCGCCCACGCCGACTGCCACGGCCTTCGGCGTGATCCGCTCCAGCCAGAACGTGAATCTGCGTGACGGGCCGGGGTCCGATCAGCCGGTCGTGACCGCCATTTCGCCGGGGACGGAGGTCGGCGTCCTGCGCACCAAAGCGGACGCCAGCGGCGCAGACTGGTACGAGATCACGCTCGTCGATGACGAGGGCAACATGCAGCGGTTGTGGGTGTTTGGCGCCCTGCTGGACACGAATTACAACGAGGTTGTTTCGGCAACCTTGGAGGCGGTCGAGGTAGCCGGGGCTGAGTCGAGCGGCGGCACGCCAGCGGACGTCCCGGACGCCACCCCCACGCCAACGCGCACGCCGGGGCCGACACCTGTCCCGGAGAGCGTCAACATCCTCGCCTACTGCGAGCAAAAGCGCGTGCGTCCGCCCTCGCCCACGACGAACGACAGCGTTTACATCGAGTGGAGTTGGTACGTCGCACGCGAGGAACTCATGCAGCAGCACCTTGACAACGCGAATTACGAGGTCATGCTCGACGGCGAGCCGCTGGAGGGCTGGAACCAATACGCCACCGAGATGCGGCGCGAGTCCGGCACCTGGATCGTGTACTGGTATTACCCGGTCGGCTCGCTGGAAGCGGGCGAGCATCGGGTGGACTTCCGGCTGACGTGGGACGAGGCGATCACCGATGGCTATAAGGATTTCGGCCCCGGCACGGCCAACGAAGTGGACGAAGGGGGCTGCACCTTTACCGTGCGGGAAGCAGCCTGATCCGTTCGGCTGACAGGTGTTGTTTGGGAGCGTTGACTACCACGCCAGACTCGTCACAGGTCTGGCGTGTTTTTTGGCCTCGACCCCACTAAAGTACACTTTCGCTCAACGTAAGCTTAACGTATCATAGGGTGTCAGGAGTGGGGGACGACAGAAGGATGTTCTGGCATGGCAACACCTGCATGGGATGGGTTGATCGAGCAGTTGCACGCCTCGGACCCGAAGCAGCGTCGCCGCGCCGTGCGGCAGTTGGCCGCCACGCGTGACCCGGCCGTCATACCCTTTCTGCGCAACGTCTACCTGAAGGAGGAGGACGAGCGCGTCCGTCTGGCGGCGCGTGACGCCCTGGCTGCCTTCCGCCGCATGGAGGCGGGCCAACGCCGCGTGATCCCATTTAGCGACGCGGCCCTGCGCCGGGCGATGGTGATCCTCGGCGTGCTGTTCGTGTTGTCGTTGATCGCCAACGGCGCGCTGATCGCGGTGCGGGCCTGGCAGGATCGCGAGGCGGACAAAGTGGCCGGTACGCCCACCGCGCGGGACGTCCTGACCGCCGCCCTGGCCGAGCGTATCGACGCCGCGTGGCAGGACGTGAAAAACCTGCGCGCGGAGGTCGGGCACCACAACGAAACCGACGAGGTGCTGTGTGAGGCGACGTATGCCCGTCCGGAGCCGTACCCACTCGCCGATATCGATCGCGAGACGTACCTGGACCTCGCCCCGGTCGCGGATGGCCTCAACCAGGCGCTGACCGACCTGCAAGCGGCGCAGGCGACCTGGGACGGGATCTGCGAGCAGAACGTCGCCTCGCTGACCAGCGGTCTGGAGATACTCAAGCAGGCCGACCACGTCGCGCGGGCGCTCGGCGAGGTTCAGCCCGCGCTGGAACAGGCGATCCGGAACCCCATGCCGACCGCCGGGCCTTCACCCACGCCGTCACCCACCGTCACGGACACGCCGGAACCCACCACGTCCCCCATGCCGGAGACGTCGACAGACGCCGCGCCCGCCGCCCCCTCCACGGACGCGCCGCCTACGCCCACCCCGTCGTTGACGCACACGCCGGAGCCATCACCGACGCCGAGCATCACCCCCACCGCGACGCAGACGCCGCTCCCCCTCCCGGCCCTGGACTATCCGACGATCCTGAGGGAACTGTCGGCGCGGCTGATCGTGCTCGGAGACTTGCAGAATTCGCTGGGGACGGGCATGATCAACCGCTGGCAGCAGGCCCAGGCGGGCGAGCCGACGAGCGCGAGCTTCTGCACGTTCAGCACATGGCCCAGCCATTTCTTCTGGACCGACGCACAGCGCGCCGAACTGGCACGCCCCGATGTTGCCGACCCTGACCTGGAAGAGGCCGTGCGGCTGATCAACGAAGGGCTGGATCGTGCGCTGGCAGCGCGGGACCTGTTCGAGCCGTCCTGCCAGTCGCAGACGCTTGCGACCACCGCTTCCGGCGGGATCGCGCTGGCGCAGGAGGCATTCGATATGATCAGCGAAGCACAGGGCCTCATTGAGAAGATCCGCAGGCGACCATAAGATGACGATGCCCTCCCGGCGTGCGGCCCTGCTGGCCGTTATCGCCGTGCTCATGCTGCTCCCCGCCGGACCGCGCGTCTCGGCGCAGGGCGGCGAGTCCGAAAGCCAGCCCGGCACCACGATCCACATCGTCCAGCGGGACGAGAACCTGTTCCGTATCGCGATGCGCTACGGCACCACCGTCGAGGCCATCAGCGCGGCGAACGGCATCAGCGACCCGCGCACGATCGCGGTCGGGCAGCGCCTGCTGATCCCGAACGCCCAGGCCGATGCGCCGGGCGCGCTGGTCACGCACATCGTCCAGCCGGGCGACACGTGCCTGACGCTCGCGCGCCAGTACCAGACCACTCCGGCTGCCCTGGCGTCGGCCAACGGCATCATCAACCCCGCGCTGCTCTACGTCGGCCAGGAGTTGCGCATCGCGCAGGGCGCCGCGACGGACGCCCCCGCAGCCGGGGACCTGTTCATCCGCGCGGCGGCGGGCGACAACCTCCTGCGCATCGCGGCGCGCTACGGCATCACGCTCAACGCGCTGCTGGAGGCAAACAACCTCACCCTGCCGCGCCCGCTGTTCCCCGGCCAGCCCCTGTGGATCCCGCGTCCGTCCCCGGCCTCCCCGGCTGACCTCCCCGCGCCGTTCAGCGCCGTACGGGTGCTCCCGGTGCCGCCGGTCCAGGGGCAAACCGTCGAGCTTCAGGTCAGCACCGGCGGCCCGGCGACGATCACCGGCACATTCCTGGGCCGGGCAGTGTCCTTCTTCAGCGAAGAACCCACGCAGCACATCGCCCTGATCGGCATCGACCGCTTCACCACGCCGGGCGTCTACCCCCTGTCGCTTGAAGCCCAGACGCCGGACGGCGCGCGCACGGCCTGGACCTTTCGCGTCCAGGTCAGCAGCGGCGGGTACAGCGCGGAGTACATCACGTG
>CAZGLU010000036.1:9435-13414 GCA_964526095.1 uncultured Anaerolineaceae bacterium
AGACCTGCTCAACCCCGACATCACGGAGCCGGAATGGCAGCGCGTGACCGCCATCACGAGCACGCTTACCCCGCAGCGGTATTTTGAGGGCGTCATGGGGCTGCCCTCGTCGGGCGCGATCACGTCGCAGTACGGGACGCAGCGCACATACAATGACGGGGCGCTGAACACGTTTCACAACGGCACGGACTTCGGCGGCGCGCCCGGCACGGCGGTCGTTGCGCCCGCCGCCGGGGTCGTCGTCCTGGCCGAGCCGCTCCAGGTGCGCGGCAACGCCACGATCATCGATCACGGGTGGGGCGTCTTCACCGGCTACTGGCACCAGGCCGAGTTGTACGTCAAGGCGGGTGACCATGTCACACCGGGCCAGTTCATCGGCACCGTCGGATCGAGCGGGCGCGTCACAGGCCCGCACCTGCACTGGGAGTTGTGGGTTGGCGGCGTGCAGGTCGACCCGATGCAGTGGGTTCGCCAGAGGTTCCCCTAGCGGGGTAGCGGCCAGATGTCCACCCACCACTCGAAGCGCCCACCCATCGAGCCGCTGCGCGTGTACTCCCGTGAGGAAGCCGCCGAGATCCTCAACGTCAGCCTCAGCACGGTCAAGCGCCTGCTCGCCTCCGGGCAGCTCCGCGCCAGCCAGCCCGAGGGCTTACGGCGCGTGTTCATCACCGGGCAGGCGATCCTCGATCTCCTTGAGGCGACCGAGATCAGGCGCAGGCCGTCCGCACGGCCTGACGCTCCTGACGCTGACGAGGGCAGCTAGCGCCGCCCCGCCCTCATAGTTGGCTGCGGATCAACGACACGACGGCGGCGATCATCACGATCCCCACCAGCACCAGCGGCACGGCCTCCTCGCCAAGCTGCACCACCCCCGCGATCAACAGCGCCACCCCGGTCGCAATCGCGACCACCAGGAGGCACCCGCAGCCGATGATCCAGCGCGAAAACCGGCCGAACCGGTCAAACAGGCCGTCCACGCGATTGCGCTCGCGGCCAAGCAGTGCCTCTAGAAGATCCAAGTCCGTTTCCCCTGTCTCCAGCAAGCACAACGCCCCGCCATTATACCTGCAAGCCCCGGACCTCACACTCTAACGCAATTCTGTTAGTCAGGCCCGACCATCTTCGCTATGATGGAATTCAGCGAACGCAACCTTCCATCCGGCGCTGCATCTAACCGGGTGATACCTGTCAAGTTCGAGAGTGAGGACAGCTTCCCCATGGCTTTGATGGACAAGGATACCCAGGAACAGGTGCGCAACATGCTGACGTCGGTGCAGTCGCCGGTGGTGCTCCACCTGTTTACGCAGGATTTTGAGTGCGGCTATTGCAAGGAAACGCGCCAGATCGCCGAGGAAGTCGCGGAATTATCGGATCGCGTCACGCTGCACGTGCATGACTTCGTCGAAGAGGCGGACTACGCGGCGAGCATCGGCGTAGACAAGATCCCGGCTATCGCCGTCATGGGGGCGGACGACGAGGATTACGGCATCCGCTTTTACGGCATCCCTGCCGGCTACGAGTTTACGTCATTTCTGGAGGCCATCCTGATCGTCGGCTCCGGCAAGGTGGACCTGGACGACAGCACCCTGGCGTTCCTCGATGAACTGGAACACCCGCTCCACCTGCAAGTCTTCGTGACCCCTACCTGCCCCTACTGCCCGCGCGCGGTCGTGCTGGCGCACTCGCTGGCGTACGCCTCGGACAAGATCACCGCCGACATGGTCGAGGTGACCGAGTTCCCGCACCTCGGCACGCGCTACAACGTGATGGGCGTGCCCCGTACCGTCATCGGCGAGGATACGTACATCGAGGGGGCCGTACCCGAAAGCATGCTGCTTGAAAAGCTAAGAGCCGCCGCACAGCGTGCTTAGCTGAGCCGCTGGCGCGCGATATTCGAGGCCCGCGTGGCCGCATCTGAAAATTGAGCAAACTACTCGCAGAAGGAGACACGAACATGGCAGATAAGATCAAGATCGAACCACTTGGCGCGCGCGTCCTCGTGCTGCCGATCGAGGGCGAGTCGCAAACTCCGGGTGGCGTTCTGCTGCCGGAAACGGCCAAGGAAAAGCCGCAGCAGGGCACGATCGAAGCGGTCGGCAACTCCGAGGACATGACGACGGACCTGAAGGTGGGCGACCGTGTGTTGTTCCCGAAGTACACGGGCACGGAAGTCAAGTACGACGGCAACACCTATCTGCTGATGGACGAGTCGGACATCCTCGCGCGCATCAACGCATAGCACAACCCCACAGGTTTACGTCAGGCAGCCGGGCAGCGTCCCGGCTGTTGGCATTTAGGGCGCGGCCCCGTGACGGTCGAGGAAGTCGATCAGCGCCCCATTGAACGCGTCCGGCGCCTCGTGCATCGGCAGGTGTCCCGCGTTCGGAAATGTGACCTGTTCGACGTCCGGCAGGTCGCGCAGGAGGGCGTCCGCCCTTCCCAGCGGGACCCACGTATCCCGCGCACCCCACAGCAGCAGCACCGGGACCTCAAGCCCGCTCAGCGACAGGGCCGCGCCCGCGTCGCCGTCGCGCAGGACGCCGAGCAGCGCCAGCTCCCAATCCGGCGTGTGGAGGACGCGCCGGTATCCTGCCCGCACCTCCGGCGTGAGGACGGCATCGTTGTAGGCCGCGTCGGACAGCAGGTCATCGACCAGACGCAGCGCGGCGGCCCGCACCCCGATCTGCGCCCAGCGCCGCACGCCGGGTACGTCGAAGGGCCAGCCGGGCACCGCCGGACCGCCCTCGCCCAGCGCCGGGGCGACGAGGGCCAGCGCGCTCACACGCTCCGGGTAAGTCAGCGCGATCGTCGCGGCGACCCGCCCGCCCATGGAGTGCCCGACGAACGCCGCCTGCCTCACACCACCCTGATCCAGCAGCGCCACCACACGCGCCGCCTGCGCGGTGGACCGGTAGTCGTGCCCCCAACCCTTCTCGCTGAGGCCGAAGCCCAGCAGGTCGAGGGCGTATACCTCGTATCCCGCGTCCGCCAGGGCGTCGATCGTGCCGGTCCAGGTGATGGTCCCGCCCCCGAATCCGTGCAGCAGCACGACGGTGCCGCGCGTGCCCGGCACGTGGACCACGTACAGCGTCTCCCCTTCGACCGTGACAAACGCCCCGCCGGGATCGGCCAGCGCCGCCGGGTCCTGGGGATCGGGGCCGGGCAGTGGCAGCAGGTAGGGCAGCACACACGCCGCGAACAGGGCGAGCAAGACCGCCGCCAGCCCAAACCATCGCCTGAAGCGGCGCAGTTGGAGCAGATGGCCCGCACGCCAGCGCTCAAAAGCCACGCGCAAGCGGGGATAGTGAGCCGGGACCGGCTCGCGGTGGATCATGGCACCCTCCATCACACCCGGTCTGCCTGGATTATAGCAATGCTCCCGGTTGGACCGGCGGCGCGTTCCGGGGTAAAATAGGCGGCGGATGCGCACAAGTGTCCTAATAGGGGTGCCTATGACAGAGGCCCGTATCTTCCGCGACATCCGCCCTTCGCCGCTCGCCGGTCGGTGGTATCCGGCGGCGGAGGCGCAACTGGCGCGCACGGTCGACCAGTACATCAGCCGTGCGAGCCTGCCGCCCGTGCCGGGGCCGGTCATCGGCGTCCTCGCGCCGCACGCCGGGCATGTCTACTCCGGCGGGATCGCCGGGTGTGCCTTTCGCGCCGTACAGGGCATGGACGTCGAGGTGGTCGCGGTCGTCGGGCCATCGCACTACGCCTATCCCGCCGACCTGCTGACGACCGCGCACGACGCGTTCGAGACGCCGCTCGGCACGGTCCCGGTTGACCGCCGCGCACTGGACGCGCTTGGCGAGCTTGTGCCGCTGTCGCCCGTCCGCGCCGACCCCGAACACGCGATCGAGATCGAATTGCCGTTCCTCCAGCGCGTGCTGGACGACTTCACGCTGATCCCGATCGCGCTGGTCGACCAATCGCTCACGATGGCGACCCGGCTGGGCCGCGCGCTGGGCGAGATCCTGGC
>CAZGLU010000037.1:0-13367 GCA_964526095.1 uncultured Anaerolineaceae bacterium
GGCTTTGCTCCCCCTCTCCAACTTGATTGGAGAGGGGGCCGGGGGGTGAGGTCTCGACGACCCGGATGATGGCGTTAAACCACATACCGGCGCGCCGCCATCGCCCGAAGAACGAAGGAGCAAGACATGACGATCGACAACGACGACGACCTGCGCGGCCTGATGCGGATCGGGGAGATCTGCGGGCTGGTGTTGCAGGAGATGCTGGCCCGCGTCGAGCCGGGCATGACGACCAAGCAGCTCGACGACATCGGCAAGGCGCTGTTCAAGCGCTACGGGGCGCGGTCGGCCCCGATCCTGGCGTACAAGTACCCCGGCCATACGTGCATCAGCCTGAACGACGAGGCGGCGCACGGCATCCCCAGCAAGAGGCGCACGATCCGGCCCGGCGACCTGATCAACGTGGACGTGTCAGCGGAGCTGGAAGGCTATTGGGCGGACACCGCCGCGAGCATGCCCGTCCCGCCGGTCAAGCCGGAGCACGAGCGGCTGTGCCGGTACACGCGCGAGGCGCGTGACGCAGCCATCAACGCGGTGCGGGCCGGGGCGCCGTTCAACAGCATCGGCAAGGCGGTCGAGAAGGTGGCACACGCGGGCGGCTACCGCATCGTGCGCCAGTTGACCGGGCACGGCGTCGGGCGGCACATCCACGAGAAGCCGACCGTGCTGAACTACTACAACCGGCACGACAAGGAGCGCATGGTCGACGGCATGGTGTTCACCGTCGAGCCGTTCCTTAGCCCTGGCAAGGGCATCATCTACACCGACCAGGACGGCTGGACGCTGCGCACCACGGATCGCGCCATCGTGGCGCAGTACGAGCACACGGTGGTGGTCGATGGTGACCACGCGCTGCTGGTCACGGCGGTGTAAGACCTCACCCCTGCCCCAGATGATGTGTTTTGAGGCTCATGGCTAACCGCTAACAGCGTACCGCTGTTCGCTGCAAGGAGTAACCTGCTCGATGAAAGTCCCGATCTCCTGGCTGAAAGATTACGTGGATATCACCCTGTCCGTCGAGGAGCTGGCCGAACGGCTGACACTCGCCGGGCTGGAGGTGGGCCACATCACCTACATCGGCATCCCGCAGGGGCCGCCGCCCGCCGGATCCAACCAGCCGCCCTCGGACCACCTCGTGTGGGACCGCGAGCGCATCGTGCTGGGCGCGATCCGCGAGGTGAAGGCGCACCCCAACGCCGACCGGCTCGTGCTGGCGATGGTCGATTACGGCGGCGACGAGTTGGAGCAGTGCGTCACGGGGGCGCCGAACCTGTTCGAATACAAGGATCGCGGCCCGATCGACCCGCCGCTGCTGGCGCCGTTCGCGCATGAGGGCGCGGAGGTATACGACGGCCACGCGAACGACGGCAGTCGCATGATCCTCAAGGAGCGCGCGCTGCGCGGCGTGCCCAACCGCAGCATGGTGCTGTCGGAGAAGGAACTGGGCATCTCGAACGAGCACGAGGGCATCATGCTGCTCGACTGGGCCGAGTTCGGCCACGTGCCGCCGGGCACGCCGCTGCAGGATGTGCTCGGCGACGCGATCCTGGACATCGACATCCTGCCGAACATCGCGCGGGCGTACAGCATCGTCGGGGTGGCGCGCGAGGTCGCCGCGCTGACCGGCCAGCCGCTGCGCCTCCCCTCGACCGACGTCGTGATGGAGGGCGCGCCGATCGAGGGCGAGGTGACGATCGAGATCCGCGAGCCGGAGCTTAACCCGCGCTTCACGGCGGCGCTGATCCGCGACGTGGAGATCAAGCCGTCGCCGGAATGGATGCAGCGCCGGTTGAAGCTGGCCGGGATGCGCCCGATCAACAACATCGTGGACGCCACGAACTACGTCATGCTGGAATTGGGCCAGCCGCTGCACGCCTTCGACTACGACACGCTGCGCAAGCGCGTGGGGGGGCGGGCGCCGACGATCATCACGCGCCTGCCGGAGCCGGGCGAGACGCTGGTCACGCTGGACGGCCAACGGCACGTGCTGGACGACTTCAACGAGCTGGTGGCGGACACCGCCGGGGCGCTCAGCATCGCGGGCGTGATGGGCGGGCTGGAAAGCGAGGTCGAGGACGGGTTCAGCGAGCCGCTGGCCGGGGGCGGCGACGGCGAGGACGCGAACCCGCCTGCGCGCCGCCCGGTGACGCGGAACGTGCTGCTGGAGGCCGCGCACTGGAACTTCATCAACATCCGGCGCACGATGCAGAGCCAGAAGATGAGCAGCGAGGCCGGGATGCGCTTCAGCCGGGGCGTGCACCCTGCGATGGCGCTGCGCGGGCTGCTGCGCTGCGCGGAACTGATGCGCGTGGTCAGCGGGGGTGTGGTGGCGCAGGGCGTGATAGACGCCTACCCGCTGCCGCCCGAACCCGTCACGGTGGACCTGCCGCTGAGCGAGATCGACCGGCTGCTCGGCTTCCACATCCCCACGGACGAGGTGGTGCGCATCCTGCGCGCGCTGGAATTCGAGGTCGAGGAGGCCGGGGACGTGCTGCACGTCACCGCGCCCGATCACCGCATGGACATCAGCCCCGGCCTGACGGGACGCGCCGACCTGGTCGAGGAGATCGTGCGCATCTACGGCTACGACCGCATGCCGAACACCACCATCACGGACGCGCTGCCGAGACAGCGCGCGAACACGGCGCTGGCCCGCGAGGAACAGGTCCGCGACGCGCTGGCGAAGGCCGGGCTGCGCGAGGTCGTGACGTACCGGCTCACGACGCCGGAGCGCGAAGCCCTGCTGACGCCGCCGGAGCAGCCTTCCGGGTGGCCGGATGTTCCCTATGTCACACTGGCGAACCCCATCTCGTCGGATAAGACGGTCATGCGGCACACGCTGCTCGCCGGACTGCTGGACGTCGCGGCGGCCAACGCGCGCCACACGGATCGCCTGCGGCTGTTCGAGGTCGGGCGCGTGTACCTGCCGCAAGCGGACGCGGCCCTGCCTGCGGAGCCGGTGCACGTCGGGCTGCTGATGATGGGGCCGCGCGACGTGCCGGGCTGGCAAAATCACCACAATGACCGGGGCGTGGTCGACTTCTACGATCTGAAGGGCGTGATCGAGGCGCTGCTGGCCGACCTGCGCGTTGCGGGGACGATCAAGACGGTCCCGGTGGAGCACAGCACGTTCCATCCGGGCCGCGTGGCGGCGCTGGAGATCGATGGGCGGCGGGCCGGGGTGCTCGGTGAGATCCACCCGCTGGTGCGCCAGGCGTACGGCTTCGGTATGGACCTGGAGCGCCCGATCCTGGGGGCCGAGCTGGACCTGGAGGTGCTGATCAGCCACGTCACGATGCTGCGCGAGATCCGCCCGGTGCCGACGCAGCCCGCCGTGTACCAGGACATGGCGCTGGTGGTGGACGAGGACCTGTCCGCCGCCGAGGTGCACGCCGCGATCCTGGCCGCGGGCGGCGACCTGTTGGAGGACGCGCGGCTGTTCGACGTGTACCGGGGCGACCCGATCCCGGCGAACAAGAAGAGCCTCGCCTACGCCCTCACCTACCGCGCGCCGGACCGCACCCTGACGGATAAAGAGGTGGCGCTGGCGCACGCGAAGATCGTGAAGGCGGTCGAGCGGCGGCTGGGGGCGAAGCTGCGCGCCTAGCGACCTCACATCTCTGCGACACAACGACGGGCGGCCTCGGCGTGGGGGCCGCCCTGTTTGATCCCGCCGCGAGGGCGTTAGATCACGAACAGGCCGACGACGAAGCTGGACAGGTTGATCACGACGCTGTAGGCCAGCGCCAGCTCGACGGTGAGGCGGCCCCCGGTCAGGAAGCGCATGAAGGCCGCCTCGAACAGCACGATGAACACCTCGGCCAGGATGACCGTCAGGAAGTCGTAGAGGCCGATCACCGGGAAGACGAACCACGCCACCGGCAGCGAGAGCACGCTTGCCAGCGCGATCAGGAACACGTGGTAGCGGCGCGGGCGCAGCGAGAGCGTGATCAGCCCCGCGACGATCAACTCCGTGACGAGCGTCACGCCCAGCGCCGGGCCGAAGTCCCGGTTGAAGGTGCCCTCCTCCTCCGTGACCTCGAGCGACGTCTCGCGGACCAGCACCGAATAGCGGGCGTTGAACGCCTCCTTGCCGAACACGTTGCTCTCACGCACGCGGTCCTCGAACTCGATCCGCAGCTTGAGGGCGCTGCCGTAGCCGTACGCGTCGGACCAGCAGCGCGTGGCCGAACAGGTGAACTCCTGCGGCCCGATCTCCTCCAGCGGGCGGGAGCGCGTGCAGGCAGCGTCGTCGCAGATCAGAAGCTCGCCGTCGCGGATGGGCACCGGCGGATCGAACTCGAATTCGAAGTCGAACTCAGCCGAGGGCTTGGGGCCGGTGTCCGCGCGGGCAGGCAGCGCGACCAGCGCCAGCAGCAGGGTGCCCGCCAGCAACCAGAGCTTAACTGACAAACCATTCATTCGAGGCATGAAATACAGTCATGACCTATCCGCTTAGCCGGTCACCATGATCTCGACAGCACGCGGGTTTTCCACCCGCTTGGACGCATCGAGTACCTCGATCGCCACAACGTTACCCTGTGCGTCATAGTCGATGATCGTGCCAGGCTTATCCTCATCGCTCTCTTCGACAGGTGCATCCGTGAACACCACACGCAGGACATCGACCTCTGGATCATATGTGACCTTCATGGGGCCTCCCAATACTTCTCGATCTTGCTTGTGCGATACACCGTCACAACGATGGCGGGTTCCACGCTGTCTATGAGGATGACACGCACCAAGTATACCTTGCCGCCGCCGAATTCAATGCGGGACTGGTAAGCTTTACGGCCCTCATGACCGCTCACGATCTGTTCAGGCTCCCGCAAGACGCGCAGCACAATGTCTTCAGGAATATCACGGCGGGCCATTTCTTCCCTGGCGTGCCGCGAGATGCGAAATTCCATGACAGGCTCCCCCTACGATGTCCCCGGCGGGACGTGCGCCACGATCCAGGTCACGAGCTGGTCTTGCAGGGCCGGGTCGGTGGCGAACAGCGCCATGCCGTGCCCGCCAGCAGGGATCACGACAAGCTGGTGCGCGCCCTGGGCCATGTTATCCAGCGTCAGGCTGTCGGCGGGGTTGTTGCCGGCGTTATCGCCCGCGACGATCAGCAGCGGGCGTACGCCCAGCCGCGCCAGGGCATCAGCGGTCGTGATGCCGTGGTAGTCCAGGCCGGGGCTGAGCAGCACCGCCGCCGCACAGCCGGACGTATCGGCACAGGCGTTGAGCGCCAGGTTCGCGCCCACGCCCGCCCCGACCAACACGATCCGGGCCTGATCGACGCCGCCCAGGTCGAACAACAGGGCCAGCGCCGCCGCTACGTCGTCACGCACCAGCGCCCAGTTCACCACACCGCCCGTATCGCCATGGCCGCGCAGGTCAAGCGTCAGCACGGCGTAACCCGCCGCCTGAAGCTGCTGCGCCAGCGGCTCCCAGTCCGAACGGCTGCCGCCCTCCTGATGCAGCAGCACGGCAACCGGCGCGGAGCCAGTCGGGCCGCTGTAGAAGGTGGCCTGCAAGATCAGGCCGTCAGCGGCGCTGATCATCAGGGGCAGAAAGGACTCGGTCGGGCGCGGCGTGGGCGAGGGCAGGTCCTCCACCGGCTCGCCCTCCGCGGGCAGCCCGGCCAGCGTGGGGTTGCTCGCGCCGATGGCCTGCCCCTGATTCCCATCGCCGGTGGGCAGCAGCGGGTTGACGGTCGCGCTCGCGGCGAGGATCGGCCCGGCGTCGGTCGGGGTCGGCGTCGGGACGGCAGCCGGTCCCTCCAGCCCGCACGCCGACAGGATCAGCGCGATGACGGTCAGGGCGCCGATCCGCAGCGCACCGGACCGGCGCGCGCTCATGCTGCGTCCTCCGCGTGCTCCGCCACGACGATCATACGCGGCGCGCCGTCCTCGAACGGGGCGCGGTCGTAGTCCCCGAACGTTTCCACGTGCGCCAACCCAGACGCGGCCAGCATCAGGTCCATCTCGCCCGGAAACACGTAGCGCAGGGTCAGCGGCGCGACGGCGCGGCGCACGGTGCCGTCGGGCGCAGTCTCGTCGTAGACCCAGGTCACGTGCAGCAGTTGGGCCGCCCGGTCGATGGTGCTGATCGAGAACTGCATCACCGGGTTGCCGCTTTCCGGCGCGTTGAACGTCCGCTCGAAGGTCAGGGTATCGTCGCCCTGGCTGGCGTACCCCTCGCCTGCGTTCGGCAGGTCGAGCACCAGCAGGCCGTCAGGGGCCAGCAGGCGGCGGCACTCACGCAGCACGGCGAGCTGTTCGGCCTGCTCTGAGAAGTGCATGAACGTGTTATAGGGCACGATGATCAGCCGGAACCGTCCCCCCAGCGGCGGGCGCAGGGCGTCGCCCTGCACGAAGGCCGCCCGCGTAGCGAGGCGCGGCATGGCGGCCAGCCTGCGCCGCCCGCGCGCCAGCATCGGCGCGGAGAGATCAAAGCCGACCGTACGGTACCCCTCCTGGGCAAGATGCAGCATCACGCGCCCGGTCCCGCAGCCCACGTCGAGGATCGGATCGCCCACCTCCGCCGCGAGCATGCTGTAGAGCAGCAGGTCCTCGACGAAGTCGGCGTTCTCGGCGTCGTAGTAACGCACGGATGTGTCGTAAAAGCTCAGGTTCATCCCGTTTCATCTCGTTCCGGTGACGGTCAAAGTGTGTGCGGGGCAGTGTAGCCCAAAAGTGCGGGGCCGCAAAAAAGGCACGCCCGCCGGGGACGGGAAATCCGGCAGGGTGATTGACACTAAATATGAAAAAATGCTACAATAATTATGTAATTGCACAATTCCGCAATTGTAGAATTACGCACAGAGGAAATCATGAGCCAGCAGCCCACTCTGTCGCACCCACTGACGAGCCTCTACCGGCTCCCGACGCCTCCGACGCCGGTATCCCCGCTGCAAGTCCTGGTCGTGGATCGCCTGATGGGGCCTGCCGCCGTGCTGGGCGATACACTGGCCCGCGTGGTGGGGAACCGGATCGCGCTCACGGTGGTCGAGGACCACATCGATGCCCTGCGCGCCGCCACCGACTGCTGCTTTGACGTCGTCCTGGTCGGGGTCGAGGATGACCCGCTGCAACTCACCGTCGTGCCGCACCTGCACGTGCGGGCGCCGAACCTGCCGGTGCTCGTCGTCGGCCACCGGCTAAACTGGGTTCAGGCCGAGCAAGCACGGCGCTATGGCGCGCGCGACGTGTTCGCGCTGCCACGCCGCGCGGCCGACCTCCGGCAGCTTGCTGGCCGGTTGGTCACTCACTACACCCCAAGCGCCGCGTGCGCCTGCTGACCGGTGAACGTTGACAGGCCCGCGCCGCTCGTTTACCATACCTGATCAGCCGCCCAATCAGCGCCTTGCCGCGAGGATACGTCCATGCCGCTCGAAATGATCGAAGTCACCGACCAGCTCACCGGCCTGATCACCTTCAAGACGTCGCCCGTCTATGAGATGATCATCAGCCTGCGCACCCTGCTGCAATCCAGCCGCCACACGGACTGGGTGGAGCAGATGCGCCAGACGCTTCCGCCCGCGTTCTGGGACGAGCTGCACGAACTCTACGAACCGTTTGACCACGGCGTGACGTTCTTCGAGCTGGCGATCGATTACCCCGATCAGGAGGACGTGCCGGGCTTCATCGAGTACGTGCGCAACATGGACCCGGTGGACTTCGTGTTCTACCTCGTCGGGCGCATCCTCAGCCGGGACGAGATCGCGGCGACGGGCCTTGACACGGAACGGCTGGGCGAAACGCTGCGCCGGTCTGAGCACTATGCCCATGCGCTGTGTCTGCACGTGCCGTTCGAGCGGATCCTGGCCGACGTGCCTGCATTCCAGCGGCGGCTGGCGGACTTCTGGGCGTGGTACTGGTCCGATTTCTTCGCGGCCCAGGTCGAGAACTTCCGCCCGTACTGGCAGCACAGCCTGAACGAGAAAACGGCGTTCCTGGCCCGCAACGGCGGCGCGGCGCTGGTGGAGCACATCACGAATAAACGGCGCCTGCCGGAGCCGATCCCGGCGGATCACCCGATCCGCGAGGTCGTCTTCATCCCGCTGTACCTGATCCCGAACCCCGTCTACCTGTTCTACGGTTACGGCAACGTGACAGTGATGTTCGACAGCACCCGCACCGAGGCCCGGCTGGCCGAGCTCGAGCGCCAGAAGGAGCAGGCATTGGCCGCCTTCAAGGCGCTCAGCGACAGCACGCGGCTGTCGATCCTGCGCATCATCGCCAACAGCGACCACAACATGCACGGCAAGAAGCTGGCCGAATACCTCGACCTGTCGCCGTCGGCGGTGTCGCGCCACCTGACCCAACTACGGGATGCCAAGCTGGTGATCGAGGAAACCCACCCGGACCGGACGATCACGTACCAGATCCAGCCGGACCGGATCCGGGCCTTGTGCCAGGAACTGCTCGACTACCTGTATCAGTAGTCCCCAGACCTCACCCCCCGGCGGGACCTCACCCCCGGCCCCCTCTCCAATCAAGTTGGCGAGGGGAGAACCAATGCCCCCTGTAGGGGCGGGTTTGCAAACCCGCCCGGCCCGCTGGCGAGGGGGAGAAAAGCCGGTTTCAACGCATCATGTCGGGGCGCGTTTGGAAACCCGCCCGGTCCCACGCATTGCAACGCAACGCAGCCTTCGGCATACGTCCGGCGATCTACTTCGGCGGAGGCGATGGCGTGCGCGTGATGCGCGGCGGCAGGAACGGCGTCGGCGTCGGCGTACGCGTCGGTGAAGGCGTGATCGACGGGGTCGGCGTGCGGGTCGCCGTCGGGGTCAGGCTGGGCGTGGCCGTAGCGGTCGGCGTGCGCGTCGCGGACGGCGTCGCTGTGGGCGTTTGCGTCGCCGTGGGCGTGCGCGTCGGCGTAGCGGTAGGCGTCGGGCTGGCGGTAGCCGTGGGGCGCGGGGTCCGCGTCGAGGTAGGCTCCGGCGTGCTGGTCGGCGGCTCCGTAGGGGACGGCTCGAGCGTGGCCGTGGCAGTTGGCGCGTCCACGCCCTCAGTCTCCTCAACGGCGCCGGGGAGGGCTTCAGCCGTTACGTCGTCCGTCACGCCGTCCGTTTCGGCAGTTGCGGCCAGTGGATCGACCGCCTCCGACGTGGCCGGTCCACCCCCACCCCACTTGTCATCGATGCCGCCCTCGCCGCCCGGTCCGGCCATCAGCGGAAGGGTCGGGGTGATGGTCGGCGTGGACGAGGGCGTGAACGTCAGGGCAGGCGTCGAAGTGAATGACAGCGTCGCCGGTTCGGGCGACGCTGCGAGGGAGTCTTCGGTTTCAGCCGCGCCTTGCGCCACCTCGTCCGCAGGAGCCTGCTGGCCCCCTTCCTCCAGCGGCGGGGCAGACCCGGTGCCGGTAGCGCCGAGCGTCGGCTCGATCACGCCCTGCTTCGTGTAGACCCGGTTGAACAGGTGGCCGCGCTCGCCCAACACGCCCTGCGGCTGGTTGTTCACGGTCAGTTGCAGGCCCGCCGCGTTGGTCGCGAGCACCCCGACGCTCTCCATGCCCTCAAACTGCCACACCTCGCCGGGACGGGCAGTGCCCGCGTGCGCCACCTCGTCATCGACCGTGATCTGCATCCATGTGGTTTGCACGACCTGGATCGAGACGATGATGCTGTCGCCGGTGATGGTCGGTATGGGCAGGCCAGGCGCCTCCGTCGGCTCCGGCGTGCCCTCCGGCGCGGGAGGCGCGAGGGCGGCGTCCTCGGTGGGCGGCACGGCGGCTAACCCGGCCTCCTCGGTGGCAAGGTCCCCGGCTTCCAGCGTCTCAACGACCGCGCTCTGAGGCTGCCCCGCCCCATCCGTTGAGCCATCCGATTGGTCGAGCACGTACATGCCGCCCAGGATCAACCCCACGACGACCACCCCGGCGATCAGGACGATCAGCAGGCTGCGCGCCATGCTGCGCCGGCGGCGCGGGCGGCCCTCACCGGCCTCGGCGGACGCCGCCGAGCGCGAGGAATAGGGCAGCGGCACCGGCTCATTTCGCCGGGGGAAGGGGCGCGCGGCGGGGGTTCGCGGGCGGCGCCATAGGGGGCCGCGATCCGGCTCGGCGTCGAACTCAGCGAGCAGCAGGTCCAGGTCCAGGCCGAGGAAGCGGGCATAGTTGCGCAGGAAGCCCTGAAGCTGCACGCCGGACATCCCGGCGAAGTCGCCACGTTCCAGCGCGTCGAGGAAGCGCACGCGGATGCGCGTGGCGCGCTCCACGTCTTCGAGCGTCAGCTCCTTCGCCTCCCGCGTCTCGCGGAGGCGCGTCCCCAGCCCCTGCCAATCCGTCACGCGGTCTGGCTCTCCATGAACCGCTCCACCAACCAACCGAACACAAAAGCGGGCACGACCGTCGCGGGTCGTGTCCCCGGCGCGGCATGTCCGCCCCCTGCCCGGCGCGCGTGTGCGGCGCTCAATCCGCCGCCTGGAACAGCGCGGTGATGTCGCCCTCGAACGAGGCCAGGAAGTCGTGCCACGCCTGGACTTCCTCGACCGTGATCGGGGACTCCGCCGCCCCGTGCGCCGGGTGTAAAGAGAAATATGGGGGATGGTCGTAGGCGGCGATGGGTTGCTCGGCACCACACGCCGGGCACGTCGCCATCAGCAGCCGCCGCTCGCCATCATACAGCACAACGCGCACGTCGTCCGCCCCGTACGACTCGCCACACTCGTGACAGGTCATCCGGCGAACCACGAACGCGATAATCTCGCTGTTTCCCCGATCGTCAGCAGCCATCGAGGAGGCCGGGCGCCCGGCCTAGCCTGCGCTTTCCTCGTCTTCCGCGACGCCGACCGTTTCCTCAACAGCCGCCGGAAGCTCGTCCTCAGGCTCCACGCCGCTAGCCGTCTCCCCGGCTTCAACCGGCAGGGTTTCCTCGGTCTGCTCGACCACAGCCTGCCCCGCAAGGCTGAACACCTGCCCACCGGCCAGGTACGTTTCAACCTCTTCCTCGCGGACGATGACGACGCGCAGCGTGGGCGACAGATCGCCGCTCATGCGCACCGGCACCTCATGCACGCCCAACTCACGCAGCGGGCGCTCGCTGATGCGGCGGCGGTTGATGTCTACGCCCGTCTTCTCCAGCAGCGCGTTGGCGATGTCCATCGTGGTGATGGAGCCGTACAGCTTGCCGTTCTTGCCCGCCTTGACCCCGAACACCAGCTCCACGCCGTCGATCTGGGCGGCGGCTTCCTCTTCGCGGCTGCGCAGCTCGGCACGCTTCTTTTCCGCCTGGGCCAGAAGGTGCTGGTTATCCCGGATGTTCCGCTGGGTCGCCGGGACCGCCAGGCCGCGCGGGATGAGATAATTGCGGGCAAAGCCATCAGCTACCGTCACGATGTCACCCGCGACACCGTGCTTGTAGACGTTTTCCTTGAGAATAACCTTCATCCAGGGCCTTCCTTGACGTACTGTGTTGGGTGTAAGCGGCAATCATACCGCAAAGAAGGGGGGTATGCCAGGGTCAGCTTGCGGGCGCGGCCCCAAAACCGTCCGGTGTCCCTCCCTACCACGCAGCGCATAATCGTGGCTATAATCGCGCGTATGAAACGCAGCGCACTGCTCGCCCTGTTCTTCGCCTGGCTGGCCTTCGCCGGAAGCGCCGTGATCAGCCGCAAGACCTTCGACCGCCTGCCCCACCTGGAGGACGAGTTCGCCTACCTGTACCAGGCGGGCGTCTTCGCGCAGGGAGAGGTCTACGCCCCGGTTTACCAGCCCGTGCGCGCCTACTGGCAGCCGTTCCTGGTGAACATCGAGGATCGCCGCGTCGGCAAGTACACGCCCGGCTGGCCGCTAGTGCTGGCGCCCGGCGTCGCGCTCGACCAGCCGTGGGTGATCAACGCGTGGCTGGCGATGCTCACCGTCGCGCTGACGTACCGCCTGGGCCGGGACGCCTTCGACGCGGAAACGGGCGCGGTCGCCGCACTGCTCGCCGCCGCCAGCCCCGGCGCGCTGCTGCTCAGCGGCTCGCTGATGGGACACACCGCCGCGCTGTTCTTCACGACGCTGTTCCTGTGGGCCATGTGGCGGTTGGAACGGCGCCGGAACGCGCTCGCCTGGGGCATCACGGCGGGCGCCGCGCTCGGCATGGTCGTCCTGACGCGCCCGCTGACGGCGGTCGGGCTGGCCGCCCCCTTCGCGCTGTACAGCGCCGGGCGCGTCGTGTGGGACCTGGTGCGCGGCTCGGTCCGGCGCGGTTGGCTGACGCTGCGCCCTCTGCTCGCGCTAAGCGTGGTAGCCGCTGCGCTCAGCCTGCTGTGGCCCGCGTTCAATTACACCGTCACCGCGAAGCCGGGCGAGTCCTTCCCGGCCTACCTGGTACGGTTCCTCCGGAACGATCCGGAGACGAACCTCTACTGGTACATCTGGAAGTACGACCGCGTCGGCTTCGGGGAGGGACACGGGCGCATCGAGGGCGGGCACACGGTTGAGCTGGGTTGGAAGCACGCCAAGGAGGACCTGTCCTGCGCGGCGCACGATCTGTTCGGCTGGGCGCGCCCCGCCCCGGACGACGTGGACGTGACGCGCAACCCCTGCGCGGAGAACGGGCGCGGCTATAGCTGGCTGCTGCTGCCCGTGGGCCTGCTGTTCGGCCTGCGGCGCCGGTGGACGTGGCTGCTGCTGGCCGTGCCGGTCGGCATCGTCGCGGCGTACATGGCGTACTGGATCGGCGGGCGGCTGTACAGCGCGCGCTATTACAGCGAGGCGCTCACCGCCGCGACCCTCGTCAGCGCCTACGGGGCGACCGCGCTGGCGCGCCTGCTGGCCGCGCCCTATCGCGGCCCCTCACGACGCGGCCCCGGCGGCTTCTCGCCCGCGTGGATCGTCTACGGCGTGCTGATCGCCGTTACGCTCTATTCGCTGGCGATCTACACCCCGGCCCGCCTCGCGCCGCTGAAGGGCTACGGGCGCATCAGCGCCGAGCAGATCGAGCAGCTTAACCGGATGCGCCGCAACAAGGAGCAGCCTGTCGTGGTGATCGTGTGGGGCGAGCACCATTGGCGCGACGTCGCGGCGTTCATGGGCGTCACCGATCCCTTCCTGAAGAACGACATCGTGCTGGCACGCGACCCCGACGCGCGCTACCTGGACGACATCCTGGCGCAGTGGCCCGACCGCGAGAAGATCTTCCTGGTGGACGGCCAGTTCACGCACGACCCACCGCACATCGACACGCAGGCGAGTGGGGACAGCGGGTAGCGGGCAGCCCTCAACATGGCGGGAATTGTCAAAAGATCTGTACAGCAGCCTGTTGCTTTCAGCGGCAAAATTCACGTAAGATTACGAAAGTAAATCCGGTTGACAGGTCCGATCACCGCGCCTGTGCCGACAGTGGCGCGGCTAACCTGCCAGCGCCCGCGCGCTCAGGCAGTTCA
>CAZGLU010000038.1:0-12108 GCA_964526095.1 uncultured Anaerolineaceae bacterium
ATGGAATCTCGTGACTGGAGTTCAGACGTGTGCTCTTCCGATCTCGCCAGGTCGATCGCCTTACCGATCAGCCACGGGCCGAGCAGCATCATGCCGCTGGCTGCGGTCAGGCACACGTAGGACACCACGGCGACGCGCCAGTAGGGGCGCATGTAGCGCAGGATCCTGAGCAGTATCGCCATAAAACAGGCATCTCCTTATGCGTGGCGCTGTCAGGTTGGGGAGTGCGGAAGCCGGGCCAAGCAGAGCGCCTATTATAGTCCCGATCTGCGCGGCGGTTCCACCTCAAACCGGGGCCGCCGGGGGAGAAGTATCGTTTTGCAGGACGAGAATGCGCGGAATGCCACGCGGACCGCAAGCCCGCCTGCCACTATACTGACACTATACTGAAGGCACTTAAGTGCGCAGCGCAAGAGCACACTATTCGGAATTCGAGAGGGGCGTAATGAACCGTTTCGTACCGCTGGGCAATGAGGCGCTGGCTCAAGGGGCGCTGGACGCCGGGGTTTCCGGTGTCTACGCGTACCCTGGCACTCCGTCTACGGAGATCATGGAGTACGTGCAGCGCGCCCCAGAGGCCGAGGCGCGCGGCGTCCACCGGAGCTGGTCCGCCAACGAGAAGACGGCGGTCGAGGCGGCGCTGGGGATGGCCTACGCAGGCAAGCGGGCGCTGGCTGCCATGAAGCACGTCGGGCTGAACGTGGCGGCGGACCCATTCATGAACGCGGCGGTGACGGGCGTCAACGGCGGCCTGCTGATCGTCTCGGCGGACGACCCGTCCATGCATTCGTCGCAGAACGAGCAGGACTCGCGGGTTTACGGCCGTTATGCCCTGGTGCCCACGCTGGAGCCGTCGAACCAGCAGGAAGCCTACGACCTGCCGCGCTACGCGTTTGAGTTGTCCGAGCGGTACGCGGTGCCGGTGCTGGTCCGGCTCACAACGCGGCTGTGCCACTCGCGCGCCGTCGTGGTCCGGCGCGAGCCGCTGCCCGAAAATACGCTGCGCCTGCCCGCCGACCTGCGCCAGTTCGTGCTGCTGCCAGCGGTCGCGCGGCGGCGCTACGGCGAGCTGCTCGACAAGCAGGGGTGCTTTGAGGACGAGGCGGAACGCTCGTTCCTGACGCGCTATGAAGACGGCCCCGACACGACGCGCGGGATCATCGCCTGCGGCATCGCGTACAATTACCTGATGGAGCACTTCCCGGATGGGTGCCCGCATCCGGTGCTGAAGATCGGCCAATACCCGGTCCCTCGGCGGCTTGTGGCGCGGCTGGTGGACGCCTGCGACGAGATCCTGGTGCTGGAGGAGGGCGCACCGCTGTTGGAGGAACAACTTCGCGGCTTCCCGCACGCGCTGGCGAACGTGCACGGGCGGCTGGACGGCACGCTGCCGCGAACGGGCGAGTTGAACCCCACGCTCGTGGCAGCGGCACTGGGGCGCGCGCAGCCCACTTTCTTCAGCGTGCCGGAGGTGGTTGTGGCGCGGCCCCCGCAGTTGTGCCAGGGCTGCCCCCATGCTGACACCTACCGGGCGCTGAACGAGGCGTTGGAGCCGTATACGAAGGGCCGCGTCTTCTCCGACATCGGGTGCTACACGCTCGGCGCGCTGCCGCCGTTCGAGGCGATCAACTCTTGCGTGGATATGGGCGCGTCGATCACCATGGCGAAGGGCGCCGCCGACGCCGGGCTGGTCCCCGCCGTGGCGGTGATCGGAGACTCGACGTTCAGCCATTCAGGTATGACGGGGCTGCTCGACGCGGTGCGTGCAGGCTCCCCGCTGACGGTGGTGATCCTGGACAACGAAACTACGGCCATGACCGGCGGGCAGCCGTCCCCGGCCAGCGGGCGGATCGAGCAGATTGTGTGCGGGATCGGCGTGGCGCCGGAGCACGTGCGCGTGATCACGCCGCTGCCGCGCCAACACGCCCAGAACGTCGCCGTGCTGCGTGAAGAACTGGCGTATGCGGGCGTATCGGTAGTCGTCGCGCGGCGGGAGTGCATCGAAACGGCGCGGCGGAAGCGGAGAGTGGGTGTATGAAATATGACGTGATCCTGGCGGGCGTCGGCGGGCAAGGCGTGTTGAGCATGGCCGCGATCATCGGGCTGGCGGCGGTCGATGCCGGGCTGCACATGAAACAGGCCGAGGTCCACGGTATGTCGCAGCGGGGTGGGGCGGTCGAAAGCCACCTACGCATCGCGGATCGCCCGATCCATTCAGACCTGATCCCGACGGGGCAGGCCGACCTGCTGCTCGCCCTGGAGCCGATGGAGGCGCTGCGCTACGTCCCGTACCTGTCCGCGACGGGCGCGATCGTGGCCGACCGGACGCCGGTGGTGAACCTCCCCAACTATCCGCCGCTGGAGGACGTGCTTTGCGCGCTGGAGACGTTCCCGATAGTGCGGCTGCTGGATGCGACGGCGATCGCGAAGGACCTGCGTGCGGCGCGGGCGTCCAACATGGTGCTACTCGGCGCGGCGTCCGTTTTCTTGCCGCTGCCCCCCGCCGACCTGGAGGCGGCGATCGGCAAGGTGTTCGAGCGGAAGGGCGCGGCGGTCATCGATCAGAACGTGGCGGCGTTCCGCGCCGGGCGGGAGGCCGTGTTGTAGAGGGGTGGAGTACGCCGTAAACAGACCGAGGCAGCTCGCACGGAGCTACCTCGGTTTTTGTTCGACTGCGGGCGGGCCGGATCAGTATTGCACGCGGACGGGCGTGCCGATCTCAGCCCAGTTGTAGAACCATTCCGCTTCGGGCGTCGGCAGGTTGACGCAGCCGTGGCTCATCGGCTGGCCGAAGTTGTTGTGCCAGTACGTGCCGTGCAGCGAATAGCCCTGGTAGAAGTACATCACGTAGGGCACGCCGGGCAGGTAGTAGCCGGGGCCGGACATCGTCTGCGAGGGGTATTTGACGTAGATGCGGTAGTTCCCCTGGACGGTAGGCGTGTTGTACAGCCCGGTCGAGACGAGCGTGGTACGCACAAGCTGGCCGTTCTCGTAGGCGTAAACGCGCTGGTCGCTGAGGTCTACCACGATCTCCTTGGCGGCACCGGACGCGGGCGGCGGCGCAGGCGAATAGGCGGCGGCCTGCCCGTCGGAGGCGGGGATGATCAGCACTTGCCCGGAATAAATGCGGTTCGGGTCGCTGATGTTGTTGGCGGCGGCGAGCGTGGGCCAGCTCAGGCCATACTGCCGCGCGATCGTGGCCAGTCCCTCGCCGGGGCGCACGGTATGGGTGCGCTCCGCCCCGGTCGGCGCGGATGGGGCGGGCTGGACGACCTCCGGGGCCGGGTCCGGAGCTGGGGAAGCGGAGGCGCCGCCAGCCGGGATGACAAGCTGCTGCCCCGCATAGATCAGGTTCGGGCTGAGGATGCCGTTGGTGGCGGCGAGGTCGGGCCAGGAGACGCCATACAGCGCCGCGATCCGCGCCAGCGTCTCGCCACGCTGGACGATATGCACGCCGCCCGCAGCGGTCGGAACGGCGGGCGCGGGGGCCGGCGAATACGCGCCGGACGGGGCGGGCGCAGGGCCGGTCGGGCCGGGGATGATAAGCACCTGTCCGGCATAGATCTGCGCGGGGTTGACGATGCCGTTGGCGGCGGCGAGCGCGTCCACTGTGGTGCCGTACGTCAGCGCGATACGGAACAGATTTTCCCCGGAGCGGACCGTGTGCGTGCCGCCCTGCGCGTGGGCGGGTGCGGGATGCATCCAGGCCGCCGCCACGACCAACAGCAGCGCAGCGGCGAGCGCGAGACGTGGGCGTGGAAGCGTGGAACGGAACGAGGCCCAGGACATCGTGAATTCCCCCCTGCATGGATGGTCCGGCGGGCCAGCGTGGCGCGTGCCCCCGGTTCGACGGTTACGCCATTCAGTCTAGTGGATTTTCGCTCGCAGGGCAATCCATCGCCCCCGAGGAGGGCGGCGCGGTCGAGGCGCTAACGAGTGCCCCACACGCGGATCGCCATCATCAGGGGGGCGCCAATGCGCACGTTGCTGCCCGGATAGATCACGTCCCACACGCCGTAGTAGCAGCCGTAGGAGCGCGGCGCCCTGCCGGTGAAGAGCAGGGGGACGCTCTCCTCATCGACCTCCACCGGCGCGCGGAAGTAGAAGTTGGACTGCCCCTGGTTGGCGAAGTTGAGCGGCGCAACCGGGAAGTTCGTGCCGCTGCCCTGGCAGGTGTCGTAGAGCGGCTCCAGGTTGAGGTTCTCGGGGTTGTTGGTCAGCGCCTCGTTGAAGCTCAGGCGGACCCGCTCCGGCCAGTCGCAGGCGCCGGTGTTCTTCAGGACCAACTCGAACTCAATGGTCTGGTTGGCCGCCACCAGGCGGGGGTTGGTGTAGTTGCGCGGCACCACTTCCGGCGGCACGTCGAGGTCCTCTGGCGCGACGACGATGTACTCAAACTGGCACGCCGCGAGCGTCTGCGTCATGTCGGGGGTGGGGGGCGCCGCGGCCTGCGTCAGCGCCAGCGCCGCGAGCGCGGTCACTGTCCGGTCCGGCGTCGGGGTGTACGTCGGGGACGGCTGCGGCGTGTCGGTCGGGGACGGCGTGGCCGTCGCGGTGGGCGTGGGCGTCGGGGTCAGCGTGGGTGTTGGTGTGGGCGTCGGCGTGTCCGGCGCGGCGGCCAGCTCCGGGCTGCGGGGGTCATCGGTGGCGCTCAGGGCGATGGCGGCGGCTTCCGGGTTGCCGGGATCGAAAACCGTCACCAGCGGGCTGTTGGGGTCGCCCAATTCCAGCAGCGCCAAGGCGCCGAGCAGCACGAGCGCGACCGCGAGCGCGATCACGCGGGACGGGCGCAGGCGTCCCATGCTGCCGCGCTGGGCCGCAGCGGAGACCGCCGCCATCTCGCGCGTGGAGAGCGGCCCGTTGGGCATCACCCAGCTTACCGTGTCGTACTGGCGCGGACGGCGGTTGTGCCCCGCCAACTCGTCGATGTCTTGGAGCATCGCGGCGGCGGACTGATAGCGGTTGTCCGGCTCCTTCTCCAGGGCCTTGCAGATGATCGCCTCAAGCTGCTCCGGGATCTCAGGCACGTGCTCGCTCGGCGGAATCAGCGGCTCGTTGAGGTGCTTGAGGATCACCGCCAGCGGCGTGTCCGCGTCGAAGGGGAGGCGGCCGGTCGCCATCTGGTACATGATGACGCCCAGCGAATAGATGTCCGAGCGTTCGTCCCCGGCCTCGGCCATGCCCTGTTCGGGGGCCATGTAGGCCGGGGTGCCGACCATGCCGCCGGTTGACGTGAACTGCGCGCCGGTGACGATCTTGGCGATGCCGAAGTCGGTGAGCACCACGCGCCCATCTTCGTCGATCATCAGGTTGGCGGGCTTCACGTCGCGGTGGATCATGTTGCGCGCGTGCGCGTAGGCGAGCGCCTCGGCTGCGCTGCCGATGATCGCGAGCGTGTCCGCTACGCCGAAATGCTGGCCGACGTTGCTCAGATCCAGCAGGCGATCCTTCAGGGTGGGGCCGTTGATCAGCTCCATCACCATGTAGTAACTCTCGCCGTGGGGGTCGTAGTCGAAGTCGTAGACCTGGACGATATTGGGGTGCTTCAGCTTGGCGACGTTGCGCGCCTCGCGCTCGAAGCGCTCCTTGAATTCGGCATCGTCCGATAGGAACGGGTGCAGGATCTTGATCGCAACGTAGCGATCAAGGGCGGAGTGGTAGGCCCGGTAAACCTCGGCCATACCGCCCCGACCAATGCGTTCCATCAACTCGTACTTGCCGAGTCTTCTCTCATTCACAGTTCGGTACGACTCTCCTGCCCGCCTGTGACATGACGACAGGCTGCTACGGCGGCAGATGCCTGTAGTATACCTGATGGATGGGATGGCCCCAAGGCTGCTAACCGTCGTTTGCCCCACCCTCCGGGCGGTGTGGAACGGTCAGCGATACGCTGCGCCGGTCCTGCGGGGCGTTCAGGTCCTCGTAATACAGCGCGACGTGCACGGTGTACTGGTCCGACAGGTCACCGGGCACGCGCAGATGCAGGTTGAGCGCCAGGTTGAAGTTCATCGTGCCGATCACGCTCGACGCCGCTGCGACATGCCCGGCCGCATCGACGACCGCGATCTCCAGGTTGGGCCGCTCGCGGAAGGGCGTGATGCCGACCTCGACGCGGACGCGCCGCTCGCCGGGCACGGCCTCGGCGGCGACGTGCTCCAGGCGGACTTCGTCGCGCGGGCGCAGGTTCGGGTTATTCTGGAGGTACAGGTTGATATCCATGGCCCGATTGTAGCCCGGATTCGTTTTATTGCTTCTTCATTATTGCTGCTTCTGGCCTGTTCAGGCTTGCGCTGCCTCACGGCCACCATTCCGGCAGCACGAACGCAGGCGCCAGCTCCGCGAGGCAGCGCGTCTCCGGCGCACGATCCGGCTCGCCCAGGAACGCCGCGACAAGGTCCGCAGGACAGTCACCGTACCCGCCGAGGATGCCATGCCCCGCGCCGGGCACCAGGACGACACGCGCCCCAGGCAGCCGTGCCGCTACCTCCTCCGCAACCGGGGGTGGGGAGACGGCATCCAGCGGGCCGTGCAACACCAGGGCCGGGACCGCCGCAGGTTGGTGCGAGGGCGGGGCGGCCTCTGCCGCCGCACCAAGCGGCTCACAGGCGGCGAGCGCCCGGTCGAACCCCGTCACGATCTCGGCCTCGAGGAAATCCGGCAGGGGGGCGGTCCCCAGCTCGCGGGCGAAGGTCGCCCGGTCGGGCGCGAAGGGGACGCCCTCCACGCAGGTGAGGAACCAGCCGAGCGGCGTGGCGTCCGGCGACGGCGTCGCGAGGTAAGGCGGGCGCTCGTCCTGAAGTGTCGCCGCGTAGGCCCACCCTTCGGGCCGTCGCAGCGAGAGGCTGTAGATCAGGGCGGGCTGGTACGGGACGGCGCTCAGGGTGTCGTTGTAAGGGTAAAGGGCGTGGTACAGGTCCTCGAACGTCACAACCGCGCCGCCCGGCAGCGTGCGCGGCGCCTGCTTGAGGTGGGCCGCCAGCGAAACGAAGCGATTACGCAGGTGCGGGTACGCCCCGCCGCAGTCCGGGTCTTCGTCGCAGAGGCGGAACACCGCGCGGAACAACTCGTAGCGCGCGAGGTGGTGCCCGGCGGTGAGGGGCGCGTAGGCTGAGCCAGGGGGCGGAAGCGTCGAGTCCAGCACCGCGCTCCGAACCGTCGCGGGCGGCTCCGGGCCTTCGAGCACGGCAAGCGCCACGCGGGCGCCGTACGATACGCCGTAAAGATCGTATGCCGGGTAGTCCAGCGCGCGCATCACGGCGCGGGCATCGGCGGCGAAGGCGGCGGGCGTGAAATCACTCAGGCTGAGGCCCGCCGCGCTCAGGGCGGCGAGGCAAGCCTCCGGCGCGTCCGGGTCACAGTGGAAGGCTGGTGCCGACGCGCCCGCGCCGCGCGGGTCAAAGAGGATCACGTCATGCGTGGTGCGGAAGGGGGCGAGCCGCCGGGCGAGGTCCGCCAGCGCGTCCGGCGTGAGGACGCTCAGACCGGGGTCGCCGCCCAGGAACAGCAGCGCATCGGATGGCTCCGCCTCCGAGACGCTCAGGTCCGAGGCGTTCAGGATCGTCACCGCCAATGTGGCGGGCGGCTCTCCGGGCACACGCACGACGCCGCAGCGCACCGTGGCCCCCTCGACCTCGCCGGGGGGCAGCGGCGCCGGGCACGGACGCGGGTCCCACACAGGGACGAGATCGACCTGGCGGGCGGCTGTGCTCCGCACCGGGGTGAGCAGCAGGACGGCGCAGAACAGGGCAGCCAACCCCCGTGCCGCCACGCCAACGATGGTTGTGCTTCCGCGCTTACCCGCTGACATACCGTTTCTGCTCCGCCGTCAGGGCAGTCCACGCCGCCTCGAACCGGGCTTCGGGAACCAGGACGTGATCGCGCGAGTAGGCGCTGAAGGCCAGCAGCGGCACGTCCGCGTCGGCCAGGACGCGGCCCACAAGGGCCATGAAGCCGGTCAGCTCGAAGTCCAGGGGCAGGTCGAAGGTGATCAGGCGGTAGGGTGGGCCTGCGCGGTGATCGGGCAGCCGGTGGGCGAAGGCGTCCCACTCGTCCTCGGGCAGGATCAGCGTCACCTCGTCCTTGTCGAACAGCACCGCGCTGAAGGGCGTGCGGCTCTCAGCCAGGATCCCGGCGGCGGCGGTCAGCGCGCCAACCGGCAGGCTGAACGGCAGGTAGCGCGCTTCATCGGTGTAAAGCTTGGCGCGGGCGAGCGCCTCGGCAGCGTCCATCGATGGCCTTCCTTTCGCTGAGGTCGGGGCGGGTCAGATCCGCTCCCCAGGCTCAACCGGCATGATCACCAGGCCGGAGATCATCTTCGGGTAGAAGTCGGTACTTTTCTGTGGCATCTGCTCGCCGCGCCCGGCGACGGCCTTGATCTCCTCCATGCGCGTTGGCGGCAGGAAGAACACGAAGCGGCCCGCGCCCCGGTCCACGTTCTCGACCGCCTCCTCCGCGCTGCGATGGTAGCGGATCATGGACTGGTCCTCGATGCCTTCGGACGGCACGCCCGCCACCTGTTCGATCAGGATGCGGTGCGCGATGCTGACGGCCAGTGACTTCCACGCGGGGGAATGCTCGCCGCCGATCAGGCGGTCGATCAGGGCGTCGTCCTGCAAGGCCAGCGTGTGAAAGCCCACGTCTTGCCCGCCGTAGTAACCGAAGACGTGGCCGCCCGCCGCGCCGTTCACTGCCGCAAGGCAGGCGGCGAGGTCCAGCGCCGGGCGCACGGTGAAGTACAACGCCGCGCGCTCCAACACCTCGGCGGGGCCGGTGCCGGTGAAGCTGTGGATCTCGCGGTGGGTGGGCAGCACGACGAGGCCCGGGTCCTCCATGCTGACCAGCGTCGCGGCGACGTAGTTGAACGCGGCGTCGGCGGGGGCGTCGGGATGCGCCGCGCGCTGCGCGTCACGGTAGGCGAGGGCCGTCTCGTAGCGGTGGTGCCCGTCGGCGATGATCAGGCCGCGCAGGGGCGCCATCGCCGCCTCGACCGCGCCCAGGGTGTCGGGGTCGCGAATGACCCACAGGCGCTGCTGCACATCGTCCTCGAACAACTCGCGCACGTCTACATCGGGGGCGCGGCCCTCCATCGCGCGGCGCAGGAGCGCGTTCACGCGGTTTTCGGGATCCGGGTAGAGCAGGAAGATCTGCTCGGTGTGGGCGTGCAGCGTGTTGATCAGGCGCAGGCGGTCCGCCTTCGGCCCGGCGTGCGTGCGCTCGTGCGGCAGGATGATGCCCTCGTCGAAGGCGGCCAGCTTCACGGCGGCGATCATGCCCAGGCGGCGATAGGCGCGGCCCTCGACCGTGAACGACTGCTCGTAGGCGTACAGGGCCGGGCTTTCCTCACGGCGCAGCGCGCCCTCCGCCAGCCAGCCGCGATAGTGCTCCAGCGCGCGGGTGTAGACGTTCGGCCCCTCGGCGCGCGCCGGGTCGTCGCCGGGCGCGGCCCGGCCCTGGATGATCCGCACGATGTTGTAGGGGCTGAGGTCGTAGTAGCGCGCTTGCAGTTCGTCCGAGATGCGGTCGTAGGGCTGGCTGACGACGGATTGGAGCGGCCCTACGCGGTCGGGGTTATAACGGATGCCCCGGAACGGCTTGATGACGGCCATGCGGTGCGGTCCTTTCAGCCTGGGTCCGGCTGGCGGGCCGGAGCGATCCTGCCAGGAAACATTGTAGCACAGGTATGGGAGGGCGAGACGGGGGCTTTCGGTCAGGGCGCGGGCGGACCGTTCCCTCTGGCGGCATGGCGACTGAGGGGGAATTGTATTATGATGTAACCAGTAGACTAGTCGCCACACAGAGGAGGGGTTATGAAGCACCGGGCGCGAAGCTGGTTGATGGTTGGTGTGGTGCTGATGCTTGCCCTGGCGGTACCGGCTGCCGCCCTGGCGCAGGGTGACGAGGGGACCGTAACGCATACGGTCCAACCTGGGGAGAGCCTGGTGCGCATTGCGGAGGCGTACGGGACGACCGTCGAGGCCATCGCGCAGGCGAATAACATCCTCAACCCCCACCTGATCTACGTGGGGCAGGTGCTCGTGATCCCGACCGGGACGCCAGAAGCCACCCCGACGCCGCCTGAACCTGAGGCGACCGAGCCAGCGCCCGAACCGGAGACCCCGGAAGCGCCCCCTCCGCCTGGGACCGAACTGACCTACGTGGTGCAGCCGGGCGACAACCTGTTCCGCATCGGGCTGAGGTTCAACCTCGCCCCGTCGGTGCTGGCGGCCTATAACGGCATCCCCAACCCCGCCGTGATCTATGTGGGGCAGGTGATCCGCATCCCGCCGTCCGCCGCGACGAATGAGCCGGTTGTCGTGCCCACGGTGACGGCGACCGGCGACGCGCCCGCCCCGCAGGCCACGTCGACGGAGGCGGAGGCCGAGGAGCCGGTCCCGCAGATCACGCCGACGGCCGTGACGCTGCCCACTGAGATGCCGGTGCCGACGAGCACGCCAACGCCATTGCCGACCGACACGCCGCTGCCGACCTCGCCGCCGCCACCGACGGTCACCCCGCCGCCGACTGCGACGCCCGCGCCGACCGAAGGCCCGGCGGCCACCGAGGTCGCCCTGGGGGACAGCGCACTCACGCCGCCGCCCAGCCGGTCCGAGAACGTCGGGTTCGCGTATGGTGTGGTGGTGGAGCTGACCGGGCAGGACGCCGATCAGATCAACAGCCGCGTCCGCGAATTGGGCACGGAATGGGTCAAGCAGGAGATCGTCTGGGACGCCGTTGCGCCGGAGCCTGACGTCATCGATTGGGATGCGCTCGATGAAATGGTCAACGCGCTGGATTACGCGGGCCACAACGTCCTGCTGACCGTGCACTCGGCGCCGGACTGGGCGCGGGAGGTGACGGAGGAGAACGGGCCGCCCGCCGACTACCAGGATTACGCCGACTTCATGGGCGCGCTGGCGGCGCGGTACGCGGGCCGGGTGGACGCCTACGAGGTGTGGAGCGAGCAGAACCTGCGCCGTGAGTGGAACACGCCGCTCGGCATCAGCGCCGCCAGCTACGTCGAGATGCTGCGGCTGACGTACATCGCGGTCAAGACCGCCGACCCGGCTGCGATCGTGGTGTCCGGCGGGCTGGCGCCGACCGGCTTCAACGACGGCATCAACGCGATCAGCGACCGGGAATATCTGCGCCAGATGTACCTCGCGGGTGTGGCGGATTGGTCGGACGCCATCGGCGCGCACCCGATGGGCTGGGGCAACCCGCCCGACAGCCTGTGCTGCGGCAGCCAGGCTCCGGATGTCGAGGGTTGGGACGACGACCCAAGCTTCTTCTTCAAGGAGACGTTGCAGGACTACCGCGACATCATGGTGCAGAACGGGGACAGCGGCACGTACCTGTGGGTGACGAAGTTCGGGTGGGGTACGAACGACGGCCTGAACGTCAACCCGCCGGAGGGCTTCGAGTTCGTGACGTTCAACTCGCTCGACGAGCAGACCCAGTACAGCATCCGTGCCTTCCAGCTTGGACGTGAGTTGGGTTATGTCGGGCCAATGTTCATCTGGAACCTGAACCACTGCCAGGTCCAGAGTGTAATCGGCATCGACTGCCTGTGGAGCCTGCTGGACCCGGCGGGCAACCCGCGCCCGGTGTTCCTCGGCGTGCGGGACATGAACAAATAGAACCAGTAGGCTGCACGCTGCCCTGAAATAACGAAAGCCCCTTCAGCCGTTCGCTGAGGGGGCTTTTTATCGTCAAGGTGGGGGGCAGGTGCGGTGACCGTGCGTGCCCGCCGCCTGCTCAGGATGGCTCGATCGGCGTGCGGATGACGGTCGGGATGGTGCGCGGCGTGCGCGTCGCCTCCGGCACGGCCTCGGTTTCGAGTTCCTCAGGCGTGGCGCTCGGCGTGTCGGTCGGGGAGGCGGTGGCCGTCGCGGTCGCCGTATCCGTGGGCGTCGGTGTGTCGCTTGGCGTGGCGGTGGCGGTCGGCGTGTCGGTCGGCTCCGGCGTGTCCGTAGGGGACGGGGTCGCGCTCGGCGTCAGCGTCTGCGTTGCAGTCGGTGAGGCGGTGGCGGTCGGCGTCATGCTCACCACCGGGGTGCGCGTCGCGACCTGCGTGGCGGGGGGGGCGGCGTCCTCCTCCGGCCCGGCGAT
>CAZGLU010000038.1:12118-13238 GCA_964526095.1 uncultured Anaerolineaceae bacterium
CACGGCCAACTGCGACGAGATGGGCAGCAGATTGAGGCTCAGGGTGCCATCCGTGCCTTCGGCCAGGGTGATCGACTCCTCCCCGATCACGGCGCCCGTTTCCGTGTCCCAGAATGTGACGCGGTAGAGGCCCGGCGGCATGCCCGGCACGGTCAGGCGGAAGCTGAGCGGGTCCAGCGCCTCGCCCTGGGCGACGAGGTCCCAGGTGTAGTCCCGGTGCTGCGCCCAGGCAACGGCGATGCCGAGCGTCCGGTCGGCGAGGGCCAGCGCACGCACCGGCGCGCGGTAGTCCGCGATCTCCAGGTAGCCTAACTCCAGCCAGCTTTCACCGAGGTTGTCGAGGACGACAGTGTGCTCGCCCGCGCTCAGCGGCAAGGTCACGAGGATGTCCGTGCTGCCGGGGCTGAAGTCCACGCGAGCCGCCTCCGCCCCGTCCACGTTGATCAGAAGCTGCGCCGGGGCGTCCGTGGCGACCTGCGCGACGTGGATCCGCAGCTCGGTGTCGACCGGCGGCGTGATGGTGAACGTCAGCGGGCGGCTGCGGACCGGCGTGGCCGTACCGTACAGGAAGGCGGGCAGTTGGCTTGTGGGCGGGAAGGCGCCATCGGCGGTGAGGCGGAAGACGGTATCCAGCGGCGCGTTCGCTTCCGGGTCGCGGCTGAAGTCACCGATCCGCAAGGCTGAGTAGGCAACGGGAAGCTCCGCGACCAGCCCCACCTGGAGCGGCTGCAAACCGGGCGATCCCCATGGGATGCCCTGGCTGAACAGCGCGAGAGGGCCGAAGACGTCGTACAGGCCGTTGGCGTCGATGTAGCCATCCCACCACCACGGCATGCCAGCCCCGGCGGCCCCGGACAGCGCCGCCGCCCAGGCCGTGTTCCGCAGGTGGACCCCCTCCGGATCGGCTTCTGTCGGGGGGGCGTCCGCGGCCAGCGAGAACTCGCTGAGCAGCACGGGTTTGTTCAGGCTGCCGAGCGTCGGGCCGAGCACGCGCAGCGCCTGTACGACCATGTCACCGGCGGAGCCTTCGGTTGGCGTCCCATAGGACTGCACGGCGGCGAAATCGATCGTGGGCAGATCGGAAGAGCGTCGTGTAGGGAAAGAGTGTAGGATAGGGTGT
>CAZGLU010000039.1:0-3203 GCA_964526095.1 uncultured Anaerolineaceae bacterium
GTGACTGGAGTTCAGACGTGTGCTCTTCCGATCTGGACGGCGCCTCGAAATCAAGCCCGGCCGTTTGAAGCGCGCGGGCGTAGCGCGGCCCGTACTCGTAGAGCGTTTGCAGCGCCGAGGTCTCGTCACGCCCGCTGCGGCTCCACCCCGGCCAGTCGAGGGCCGTGGCGAACGTCCGCTTCTGGCCGATCTCAAGGTACACCGTGATGGGAGTCGTGGCTTGCGCCATAGGGATGCCTCCTCTTTGATCGGGTCTCAACTATGCGGCGAAGGATCTGTGATGAACGGAAGCCCGGAAGGCAGGCGAAGGCGGCTGCGACTCGCCCGGCTAGGAGGGTGTGCCCCGGCTTGCCTCGTCCAGCCGCCGCAGGTACTCCTGGGCGAAGCCGCCGCCGTTGGTGGCGACCAGCACCCCCGCGAGCTTGTTGACCTGCAACTCGCCCATGTGGCGGATCAGGCGGCTGATCTGCTTCTCCATCATTTCGATGAAGAGCGACCAACTGACCTCGCGGGGAAGCTGCGGCTCGCTCAGGGCGCGCATGCTGTTGATGTAAGCCAGCACCGGCTCGACCTCGGGGAAGTGCAGCGCGCTCGGCAGGTCATAGCGGGCCACCGCGCGGAAGTAACGCGCCAGGCGGCGGGGGCCGCTCTCCAATGTAAATGACGCCTGGGCGTCGTTGAAGCGGTGCTTGGGATGGCCGAGCAGCGTCACGGCGCGGCGGTAGAGCGTGTCCAGCTCCGGCATGTTGCTGGCGCTGTTGGTGGCCGCGATCACGCAGCCGTCCTCGCGCAGCACGCGCCGGATCTCAAGCAGCGCCGCGTCGAGGTCCGGCACGTGGTAGAGCATGTGGTTCGCCAATACCACGTCGAAGGTGCGGTCGGGGAAGGGCAGCGCCTGCGCGTCCAGGTTGGCGACCGCCAGCGGCGAGGCCGCCGCGTGGTAGCGGGCCTGCTGCGCCATGCCGAACGACAGGTCGCCGGCGATGTACTCGCCGTTCGGGATGTGCGACTGAACCAACTCAAAGTAGCTGCCCGAGCCGGCTCCCACATCCAGCACGCGCTCGTCCCCACGCCAGACGTAGGTCTCCACCACCCAACGCTGGAAGTCGACCTTCGGGCGACTGTATTCCTCGTGGATCCGATAGCGTACGGCAAGCTGCGCGTCATCGGCGTACGCGTGCCGGGTCAGCCACTCGCGATCGGTGCGGGCGTCCGAATTATCCATATCGAAGTCCCCAAAGTGGTGCGGTCGCCATGGTACAGCACCCCAGGCGAACACCGGACCGAGTCCGGCACGGCTCACCGCAAAACTGCCCGTAGTTTAACACGTCCGGCCCCCTGGTCCAACGAAGCCAAACGAGGGCCGGGCGAGGCCCCGCGCCCCGATCGACAGCCGCGCTTGCAAGCCCCTGGTGATGTATACGTTTCTCGCGGCGGCCCGGTCGCGGTGGGGCCTCGCCGTAACGGAGTTAAACCCCTGAACAGGCGCAATTTGACAGGAGCGCGCCGCCGGGGAGAGAATCGAGCCGAAAGGAGCACCGCATGACCGATCCTGCCGTGAGTGCCGAGGACATCCGCCACGCCGCCCGCCTGCTGGGCGACAGCCGGCGCCTGGTGGTGCTGACCGGGGCCGGCATCTCGAAGGAGAGTGGTATCCCGACCTTCCGCGACGCGATGACCGGGCTGTGGGCGCGCTTCGATCCGGAGCAGCTCGCCACGCCGCAGGCATTCGAGCGCGCCCCGAAGCTGGTGTGGGACTGGTACACCTACCGCCGGGAGCTGCTGGCCGACGTCGTGCCGAACCCCGGCCACTACGCGATCGCCGCGCTGGAGGCGCTGCTGCCCCAGGTCGTGGTGGTCACGCAGAACGTGGACGGGCTGCACCAGGCCGCGGGCAGCACGGACGTCATCACCCTCCACGGCGACCTGCGTCGCAACAAATGTTCCGCGGACTGCCGGGGCGACCCCACGCTGATCGACATCGACGCGCTGGCATGGGACCCGGAGGCCGGGCCGCCGACCTGCCCGCACTGCGGCGCGTGGGTGCGCCCCGACATCGTGTGGTTCGGGGAGCTGCTGCCCGAAGCGGCGCTGCTGCGCGCCTTCGACCTGAGCGAAGCCGCCGACGTGATGCTGGTGGTCGGCACGTCGGGCGTGGTGCAGCCTGCCGCACAACTGCCGTTCGTCGCCCGGCGGGCCGGTGCGGCGATCATCGAGGTGAACCCCGACGTCAGCGAGATCACGCCGATCGCGCGGCTGCACCTGCGCGGGCCGTCGGGCGTGGTGCTGCCGCAGGTGATCGACGCCCTGCGTTCGGACCGCCATGCGTAAGCTTCGTGCCGCACTCCTCGCGCTGATCGTGCTGCTGGCGCTGGTCGCCCCGGCGCTGGCCCAGGAAGCGGTCGCGCCCTGGGTGGACGTGTTCCTCGCGCAGGACCCGGTCACCGGCGCGGCGCAGCTCTACTTCGTGGACGCGCTGACCGGCCTCAGCACGATAGCCCACATCGAGAGCGGGACCGACTTCACGCTCGTCGGTGACGCCGTGCTGTACCGTAAGACGCAGAACGGCGCGGTGATGCGCATCCGCAGCAGCGGCGCGGTCGAGCCACACCCCTTTATCCACCACACGCCCGACCTGCGCGCGACTCGGTGGGTGGTCTCCCCGGACCGGCGTTCGATCGCGTGGGTGCAGATCGCGGCGGACGGGACCACACGCGCCACCGTCGCCCACGTGGACGGGAGCAGCCCGCGTGACGTGCCCATCGAGGCGCCCGCACCGCCCCTGGAGATCGCGCCCGTCGCGCTGACGGACGGCATGACGCGCTTCTATTTCGACGTCGCCCACACCGCCGAGGCGGGCGCTACCGGCCCGTACCGCACGTACGCCGAGATCCACGAGTACAACCTGGCGAGCGGCACCCTCCGCCCGCTGCCGGGCGAGCCGGTCTGCGATTGTGGGGCGGCGGTCACGCCGGGCGGCACGGTCTTCGCGCGGCTGCAAGGCACGCAGGGGGCCGGGCCGTTCACCGTGCGCGTATGGGACCTGCGCTCCGAGGTGGGGTATGCCGTCCCCGCGCCCGGCCTGCCGTACCCCTTCGCGGGTGACCTTGTCCTGAACGCGGCGGGCACGCTGGCGGCGTACAGCATCACCAGCAGCCCGCCGGCCGCTGAGGACGACCCGCCGCAGCAGCACGCGCTGATGT
>CAZGLU010000039.1:3213-13203 GCA_964526095.1 uncultured Anaerolineaceae bacterium
GTTTCGGGGGTGTTGGGCAGGAAGGATACCACCACATCGGCGCGGGGCAGCAGGTGTTGGCCCTGCCGCCCGGCCCGATCGCTTACCGGCCGCTGCGCTTCATTGACGAGGACAGCGCCCTGCTGCTCGCCGCGGGCGACGGCAGCACGCACAAGCTCAACCTGAACAACGGCGAGTTGATGCGCGTCTCGGATCACCTGTACCTGGGCACGATCCCGGCGGCGCCCTGAGCGGCCCGCCCGCGCGGGTACTCAGATCGCGCCGCTTGTTGGTACAATAGCCACAGACCGAACCGCACGCTGCGCCCCGCGCCCTCCGCGCCCAAAGGAAGGACTGTAACCCGGACCCGTATGCCTGGCTTGCGTAGACCCCGCCGCAGGTGGCTCGTTTTCCTCCCCCTGTTGTTCGCTCTCGCCGTGATCGGCCTGGTGCGTCAGGTCGAGGCGTCCGACGGTATGCGGGGCGACCGCTGCGTTGTCTCCGAAGACGATTACATCGTGGAGGACTTCTTCTTCATCTGCCGGGTGCTGGAGGTGCGCGGCACGATCGAGGGCGACTTGCTCGGCGTGGCCTCCAACATCACCATCGAGCAGACCGCCACCATCACCGGCGACCTGTGGGTGCTGGGCGGCAAGGTCGAGATCGAGGGCACCGTCGGCGACGACGTGCATTTCATCGGGATCAGCGCATCGGTCTCGGACCGGGCGCGCTTCACCAACCCGCGCATCGACCTGATGGCGATCGCACTCAACGTGTCGATCATGCCCGACGCCGCGATCCCCGGCGACCTGCTGGTGTACGGCTATCAGGCGCAGGTGGACGGCACGGTAGGCGGCGACATCGACTTCAGCGGCGAGGCGCTGATCATCAACGGCGTGGTCAACGGGCGCGTCGATGCGTCCGTGGGCGACGTGCGCCGCAGCACGGACATCCCCGGCCTGCCGATCTACGACGTCTCGTTCCGCAACCCCGGCCTGCGCATCGGGGAGGAGGCGATCATCGTCGGGAACCTGAGCTACGCCGCCCCGTCGCGCAATCAGATCCCGCCGGGCGTGGTGCAGGGCGTCACGACGTTCACGCAGACCGTTTCCCAGCCGGACATCACGCGCGCCGAGCAGCCCGAAGCCGCCGCGCGCATCTTCGGGCGCTACCTGTTCGACTCGCTGCGCGACCTGCTGACGGTGATGATCATCGGGGTGCTGGGGCTGCGCGTCGCGCCGAACTTCGTCATCCAGCCCGCGCTGAACGTGCGGCGGCGGCTCATCCCGACCATCGGCTGGGGCCTGGTGGCGTTCATGCTCTCGTTCCCCGCCGCCGTGCTGCTGATCCTGATCAGCATCGTCGCGCTGTTGATCCTGTTCGCGCTGCGCCTCATCGACCTGTCGATCATCTCGGCCATCGGCCTCGTCACCGCCAACCTCGCGCTGATCGGCGGGTTCTGGTTCCTGCTGCTGTTCATGGGGCGCGTCGTCGTCAGCTTCGCACTGGGACAGATCATCTACCGCTACGTGCTGCGCATGCGGGACCCGGGCGGCCTCCGGCGCTGGATCCTGTGCCTGGTGCTGGGCGGCGTCGTCTACGTGCTGCTGACCAATATCCCGATCCCGGCGGTGGGCATCATCATCGAGCTGGTGACCGCGCTGGCGGGCATCGGCGCAGTGGTCATCTATGCCCGCACGTTGCTGTACACCTCACAGATCGCGGCAGAGGGCGGCATGATGCCCCCGCCCGCCGCCCCCGACGAGGAGGCCGAGCCGCCGATCTTTGAGGAGCGCGAGGTCCCGCTCGGCATGGATAACCTGCCGGAGGGCTTCCAGGGGTTCGATGACGAATGGTGGTAGCCAGCCCGCCCCCACCTCGGACGAGTCCAATGGACCTCACGCTGATCACGTCGCTGTACCAGGCCCAGGCTCACCTCCCCGCTTACCGCGCGCATGTCGCGGCGGTGATCACGGACCTGCGGCGGGAGGGCCTGTCCGCCGAGCTGGTGCTGGTCGCCAACGGGCCATCGGCGGAGGAGCGCCGCGCGGTGGAACAGGTGGCCGCCGAGGTCCGGCAGGCGGGCGCGACGGTGATCATCCAGTACGTCGCGCGGGAGACGGTCTACGCCTCGTGGAACCGGGGCGTGCGCGCGTCAACCGGGGCGTGCATCGGGATCTGGAATGTGGACGACGTGCGCTATGCCCCCGCGCTGGTGGAGGGCACGCGCCTGATCGCCGGGGGCTGCGAGGTGGTGGATTTCCCGTTCGTGCAGATCGTCCGGCGGGACTGGTTCGGCGCGTTCACGACCTTCCGGCGCACCATCTACCCCGCGCCCTACGACCCCACGCGCATCTCGCCGCGTGCCGGGCTTGGGCCGTTCTTCCTGTTCGCACGGACGTTGTACGAGCGCGCGGGCGGCTTCGACGAGCGCTTCCGCATCTCAGGCGACTTCGAGTGGTCGGCGCGGGAGACCGTGCGGGCGGCGCGTGCCTGTCACGGGGAGGCGTTGGGCGGCGAGTTCGTGCTGCACGGCGCCAACCTCAGCGGCGCCCGCAACCCGTTGGAGTGGGTGGAATACAACACCGTCCTGTTGCAGCACGGCCAATGGGACGCGCTGCGCCCGGTGAACCCCGCGCTGATGCGTGCAACCTGGGAGGCGTGGGGGGGCCAGGGACGGGAGGTCCCGCCGGAGGTCGCGGCGCGGCTGTGGGGTGAGGATGCCGAGGCATTCCGCCAGCAGTGGCAGCGCGCCCGGCTGGCGGCGAAGGTCCGCCGCATCCCCCGCGAAGTGATCGACCGCACCGGCCTGCGGGCCGTGCTCGCGCAATTGGGCGTCGTGCAGCCGCCGGACGCCTCGGAGGAATAACCCATGTTGACCGTCCTCAGCGTCTTTGGGACGCGGCCCGAAGTGATCAAGATGGCGCCGCTGCTGCGCGCGTTCGAGGCGCACGCGCCCGCGATCCGTTCAGTGACCTGCGCGACCGGCCAGCACCGCCAGATGCTGGACCAGGCGCTCGCCCTGTTTGGCGTGAAGCCGGATTACGACCTCGGCGTGATGCAGGCGGACCAGGGCCTCGCGGACCTGACCGCCAGCCTGCTTTCCGGCCTGGAGCGCGTCGTCTCGACGGTGCAGCCGGACTGGATCCTGGCCGTGGGCGATACGACCACCGTCCTGGCCGCCGCCCTGATCGCGTACTACCACCGCGTCCAGTTCGGCCACGTCGAGGCGGGCCTGCGCACCGGGGACCGCTTCAACCCTTACCCCGAAGAAATGAACCGTCTGGTGGCGGACCTCGCAGCCGACGCGCATTTCGCCCCGACCGAGCGCGCGCGCCGGACGCTGTTAGATGCGGGCTTCGCGCCGGAGACGATCCACGTGACCGGCAACACGGTCGTGGACGCCCTGCTCGCCATCGCGGACCAGCCCTACGACGCGAGCCAGGGTCCCCTCGCGGACCTGCCGCCCGCCGGGCGCATCGTGCTCGTCACCGCCCACCGCCGCGAGAGTTTCGGCGCCCCGTTCCGCGAGATTTGCGGCGCCATCCGCGATCTGGCGCAGGCGTTCCCGGACGTCCGGTATGTGTACCCGGTCCACCTCAACCCCCACGTGCGCGAGCCGGTACACGAGCTGCTGGCCGGGCTGGAGAACGTGACGCTGCTTGAGCCGCTCGACTACCCGGCCCTGGTGTACCTGATGCGCCGCGCCACGCTGGTCCTGACCGATTCCGGCGGCCTGCAAGAGGAGGCGCCGACGTTCGGCGTGCCCGTGCTGGTCATGCGCGAGGCGACCGAGCGCCCGGAGGGCATTGAGGCGGGCGTCGCGCGGCTGGTCGGCACGCAGCGCGCGCGGATCGTGGCGGAGACCACGCGCCTGCTGTGCGATCCTGCCGCCCATGCCGCCATGGCGCAGCGCCGGAATCCCTACGGGGACGGCCAGGCTGCCGCCCGTATCACGCGTATTCTGCTGGAAAAGAGCCGGACATGAGCCACACCCCGCGCGTCTCGATCGTGCTGCCCACCTTTAACGGCGCGCGTTTCCTGGCCGAATCGATCGAGAGCTGCCTCGCCCAAACCTTCACCGACTGGGAACTGATCATCGTGGATGATGCGTCCACCGACGACACGCCGCACATCGTCGCGGCGTATGCGGCGCGCGATGGCCGCATCCGGGGCATCCGGCACGAGGCCAACCGGAAGCTTCCCGGCGCGCTCAACACCGGCTATGCGGCGGCGCGCGGGGAGTTCATCACGTGGACCTCGGATGACAACCGCTACCGGCCAGAGGCGCTTGCCGAGTTGGTCGCCTACCTGGACGCGCACCCGGACGTGGACGCCGTGTATACGGACTACAGCCTGTTTGACGAGCAGGGTGTGGTGGGCGAGCTGCGGCGCGTGCAAGATCCGCATGCGCTGGTCTTCAAGCAGTGTGTCGGGCCGTCCTTCCTGCACCGGAAACGGCTCTCGGACGCCATAGGCCCTTACGCCGATGACTTGTTCCTGGCCGAAGATTACGACTTCTGGCTGCGGGCCTCCGCCGCCGGGACGCTCCGCCCGCTGCACCGGGATCTTTACCTGTATCGCATGCATGCGGCGACGCTCACCGCCGGTTACCGGCCCCAGGTGATGCTGGCGCGCGAGCAGGCATTGCTGCGCAACCTGCCGCATCTCGCCTGGGCCACGCGCGCCGACCGGGCCGAGGCCAACCTCCACCTGGCGGAACTGGCGGAGCTGCGCGGGTCGCGCCGGGACGCGTGGCGGTACCGCCTGCGGGCGTTCCGCCACGATCCGCTTCGTGCGCTGCGGCGCGGCGCGGGCGCGCTCTGGCGCCGCTTCGTTCGGCGTAACTAGACGGGCTGCTGCACCTATCGCCCGACGTACGCGCCGCTATCCACGCTGGAAAACGACGGCCCGGCATGGTACACTTACGAAGCCTTGCCCCCGTAGCTCAGAGGATAGAGCGCAGGTTTCCTAAACCTGGCGTCGGCGGTTCAAATCCGTCCGGGGGTACTCACCTGAAACGCGAACCGGCAGCGCACGCTGCCGGTTTTTTTGTTCCGCGTGTTTGGCTCGTCTAGAAGAACTTCACCACGATGTCGTCCACGATGTTCGCCGCGTCCCCGATGCGCTCGGCGGCGTGGAACAGGTGGCGGTAGATCTCGCGCAGCTTGAGCATGTTCACGACGTTGTCCAGGTCCTTCGGCTTTTTGAACAGGTCCGCCAGGGCAGTGGCGTAGAGCGTCTCCATGTCGTTGTTGACGCCGCGCGCGCGGATGGCGTGCATGCTCGCCACGTTGGGGTGTCCCGTCAGCCGGTCGAGCGCGAGCTTGATCTCCTCCGCGCCCTTGCTCAGCAGCTCGGCCATCTGCACCAGGAAGTCGTTGGGCACCACGTCGAGGATGTCCATCTCGTTGATCGTGAACCACGTGTCGTCCAGGATATCGTCCACCGCGCGAGACAGCGCGTGGATGTCCTCGCGGTCGATGGGCGTCACGAACGTGCGGTTCAACTCGTCGACCAGGATGCGCCGGATCTCGTCTGCGTCTTTTTCGAGCTGCTGCACGCGTTGAGCGTTCTTTTTGCTGGGTTTTCCCATATAATCCAGCAGGGCTTGTGCGGCCTCGACGTTCAGCACGGATTGCTCCTGTAGCCGTGAGATGAAGCGGTCGTTGCGGCGCACAAAACGTTCCTTCACACGTTGAGGGAAATTTCTGACTGACGTCAGGACCGTATTAAACATCCGGCGTATCCTTATCCCAGTTCGTGATGGTTACAGGCAGGCAGGGAGGTAAAATAATTTTAATCTATCTTGCAGCTTTTGACTATGCCGGACTGCGCCCCGCCCGCGTGGCGGGCCGGACCGCCACCGGAAGGGATGGCTCATGCCCTCACTCTCGCTCGACGTGACGATCCTCGTCCTCATTGCGCTGGCGTTCGGTTTCTTCAATAGCCTACAGGAATCCTCGAGCCTGGTTGCGATCGTGATCTCGACGCGGGCCATGCGCCCGCGCTTCGCGCTGTGGATGGCGGCGATCGGGGTCGGCGTGGGGCCATTCATCTTTGGCGTCGCGGTCGCCACCACGATCGGGAAGGACATCGTGGCCGAGCGCGCCGTGACGCTGCCGGTCCTCTATGCGGCGCAGCTGGCCTCGATCGCGTGGAACGTGGTCACGCTCTGGTTGGGCATCCCCTCCAGCACGTCCCACGCCTTGATCGGGGGCATCGTCGGCGCGGTGTGGGCCAGTCATGGGGCTGACGCGCTGCAAATGAACGGCCTGCTGAAAACCCTGGCCGCCCTGTTCCTGTCGCCGTTCCTGGGCATGGTCTCCGGTTACCTCCTGCTCAAGCTGGCCTACTTCCTCGCCAGCGGCGCCTCGCCGCGCGTCAACGTGTGGTTCCAGCGCGGCCAACTGCTGACGGCGGTCACGCTCGCGCTGTCGCACGGGACAAACGCCGCGCAGAAGGCGATGGGCGTGATCACGCTGGGGCTGGTCGCGGCGGGACAGATCAAATCGTTTTACGTCCCGCAGTGGGTGATCGTCGTCAGCGGGCTGTCGATGGCCTTCGGCACGCTGTTCGGCGGGTGGAACCTGATCCGCACGCTCGGCGCAAAGTTCTACCGCCTGCGCCCGGTACACGGCTTCAGTGCGCAGTCGGCCTCGACGGCCGTCATCCTCGGCGCGGCGCTGCTGGGCGGCCCGGTGAGCACCACGCACGTCGTCAGCTCGGCCATCGTCGGGGCGGGCATGGGTGAGCGCATCCAGATGGTGCGCTGGGGGGTGGTCGGCCACATCATCGTGTCCTGGTTCCTCACCGTCCCGGCGACGGCGGGCGTGTCCGCGCTGCTCTACGAGATCATCCAGGCGCTGACCTGAGCGCCCCTTTACCGCGCCCTCATGCCGTTCGTCGGGATCCTCACGCTGCTGCTCGGCGCAAGCCTGCTGTGCGCCCTGGCGTGGCTCGCCGCGACCCTCGCCCGCCGCGCCCGGCTGCCGCGTGCGCTGCTGCTCGTCGGCATCCTCACGGCGACGGGCGCGCAGATCGTGCAGATCGTGCTGCTCCGGGGCGCGGAGGGGCCGCTGCTGACGATCCTGCCGATCCGCGCGCTGGCGCTCGGCCTCGGCGCCGGGGTAGTCCAGGAGACCGCGCGGGCGCTCGGCTACGGCTTCCTCGCACGCGGCGCCGTGACGAAACCCCAGGCGACCCTGATCGGCCTGGGGCACGGGCTGGTCGAGCCGGCGTACACAGGGCTGCTCGTGCTGGCGCTGGGGCTGTCGCTGGTGGGCGCGGGGGCCGACCGGCCCGACGACCCCGCCGGGCTGCTCTCCGGCGCGCTGGCCGATGTGCTGGCGAGCCTGCTGCCCATCGTCATGCACATGGCGTTAAGCTGGGTCGTGCTGCAAGTCTTCCTGCGCGGGGAGATCGGCTGGCTGTTCGCCGCGATCTTCGCACACAGCCTGGTCGAGTTGGGGGCGGCGTCCCTGGCCGGGCCGGGGGCGGCGTGGCCGCTGGTCGCGTGGCGGGCGGTCGTGGCGCTGGCGAGCGCGGTCGTGCTGGCGCGGCTGCGCGGGCCAGGGGCGGCGCCCGATGCCTGACCGCACGAGGCATAACCGGGGCGGGTTTGCAAACCCGCCCCTACACGACGCACGGAGATTGGCATTTTTCCCCTCTCCAGCCCCGACTGGAGAGGGGCCGGGGGTGAGGTCTGGTCGTTGCCGGATTATTGGTGTCAACCCCGCCCTGACGCGGCAACACGCGGGCAGGGCGCGCGGAAAGGATAGTTGACGATGCCTGAGATGCTGACCGAGGCGCAGTGGCGCGCGCTGCGGCGGCTGTACGACGCGGGGCGGCGCGGCATCCCGGCCAGCCCGTCGGGGTACCCCTCGGCGGGGGCGTGGGCGGTGCTCAAGTCGCTGCGCGACCGCGACCCGCCCTTCATCACGGAGGCGTACGATCCGAAGAAGGGCTACGGCGCCCGCCCGGTCGTCGTGATCACGCTGGCGGGGATCCGCTATTACGAGCGGCATCAGCGTTTGTATAACGCGCTGTATCCCCGCCAGGACGACACGCCACCAACCGAATAGTGCAAAGTGGCCTAGCGGGATCGTCGGAATGCGATAGGATCAGGCGCCACACCACCCTTCACCATGCGTCTTGCACCAGGATGGATCACCATGAACCTTGACGATCTCAGCCTTCTGCGCGACATCGACCGCGACGACATGCTGTCGTACATCGACGCCTTCCCCGATCAGCTTGCCGACGCGTGGGCGCTCGCCCAGACGCAGCCGCTGCCCGATTCGCACCGCGCCCCACGCCAGGTCGTCGTGTGCGGCATGGGCGGCTCGGCCATCGGCGGGGACCTAACGGCGGCGCTCGTGGCGGGCACGGCGCCCGTGCCGTTCAGCGTGGTGCGCGGGTACGACCTGCCCGCTTACGTCGCCGGGCCGGAGACCCTCGTCGTGCTGAGCAGCTTCTCCGGGAACACCGAGGAGACGCTGGCGGCGGCGGAGGAAGCGGCGTCACGCGGGGCGGCGCTGCTGGCAGTCACGACCGGGGGGCAGCTCGCGGAGCACGCGGGGCGCCACGGCTATCCCCTGTGGCAGTTCGATTACCGGGCGCAGCCGCGCGCCGCGCTGGGGTGGAGCTTCGGGCTGCTGCTGGGCCTGGTGCACCGCCTGGGCTACATGCCGTCGCTGGAAACGGACGTGCCCGCCGCCATCGAGCAGCTTCGCGCCCAGCGCCCGGAGTACACCGCCAGCCAACCGGCGGCGACCAACCCCGCCAAGCGCGGCGCCGGGCAACTGATGGGCCGCATCCCGATGATCATCGGGGCCGGGCCGTTCGAGACGGTCGCGCGGCGCTGGAAGGGCCAGCTTAACGAAAACGCGAACGCCTGGGCGCAGTGGGAAGGCATGCCGGAGATGAACCACAACGCCGTGGTCGGCATCAGCAACCCCGAAGACCTGCTGCGGCACACATGCATGATCTTCATCGCGTCGGAGGCGTACGACCACCCACGCGTGGCCCTGCGCCACCGCCTGACGTATACGCTGTGCCTGGAACACGGGATCATGGCCGACCGCTTCGAGCCGCGCGGACCGAGCCTGCTGGCGCAGATGCTGCACGCGATCCAGTACGGTGACTACCTGAGTTACTACACCGCCATCGGCTACGGCGTGGACCCCACCGCCATTGAACCCATCGTCGAGCTGAAGGCGTTGATGGCCGACCGCGCCTGAGCCACGCTGAAACCGCGCCCGGTTGCCCCATGCCGGGCGCTGCCCATCCCCTACCGGCGATCAGATCTACGGAGGAACTTGCCCCATGGCAGCTAACCCATCTGAACACGTCCGCCTGTTTATCCCCGGCCCGGTTGAGGTCCGGCGGGAGATCCTGGAGGCACAGACCGCCTGGATGATCGGCCACCGCTCCAAGGAATTCGCGGAGCTATATGCGCGGCTGCAAGGCAAGTTGCAGCGGAGCTTCTACACGCAGAACCCGGTTTACATCTACACCTCGTCAGGCAGCGGGGTGTGGGAATCCGCCTCGCGGTGCAGCGTGCGCGAGGGCAAGAAGATCCTGCACCTGACGTGCGGCGCGTTCAGCGAGCGGTGGGCCGAGGTCAGCCGCGCGAACGGCAAAGAGGTTGACCTGCTGGCGGTCGAGTGGGGCCAGGCGATCAAGCCGGAGCAGCTAGAGGACGCGCTGAAGCGCGGCACGTATGACGCCGTGGCCTGCGTCATGAACGAGACGAGCACGGGCGTGCGCAACCCGGTTGAGGAATACGCCAGGCTGTTGGAGGACTACCCGGACACGCTGTTCCTGGTGGACGCGGTCAGCATCTACGCGGGGGCGAAGGTGGACGTGGACGCGTGGGGCATCGACGTCTGCCTGACGAGCACCCAGAAGGCGTTCGCGCTGCCGCCGGGGATGGCCTTCGGCGCGGTGTCACCGGCGGTGCTGGAGCGGGCCAAAGAGGTGAAGAATCGGGGCTACTACTTCGACGTG
>CAZGLU010000040.1:0-3949 GCA_964526095.1 uncultured Anaerolineaceae bacterium
CCCCGCGACGTGGGGCATCGTGCGGGTTCTTCGCGGGGCTGTCACTGCTGGTCGTGGTGGTCGTGGCCGGGATCGTTGTCCTGGCGTTCACCAACCGCCTGACGGACTTCATGGACGCCCCGCTGGACAATACCCTGGAGCTACTCGGCATCGACCGGGGCCGGACCGAGCCTGAGGTGGTCGATGCGCGGGTCGTCGTGCTGGGCATCAAGAACCTGGCGCTGCTGGAGACGACACGCGGCGATATCCTGGTGGACGAAACCGTAGTGCAGGAGAAGGCGTTCGTGCTGCGCGACGCACGGCTGCGCGTGCAGTACGCCGGGCGTGTGACGGCGGGTGTGGACCTGTCCCGTATCGAGGAGCAGGACGTGATCGTGGAGCCGCCCAACCGCGTGACGATCAACCTGCCACCGGCGCAGATCACCGGCTGCTACTTGCGCGACCCGGAGATCGTGGAGAACACCTGCGGCACCAACCTGCTCGGCATGGCGGATTGCAGCGCGACGTATGAGCGCCTGCAACAGACGGCCTACGAACGCGCGCGGGTGGATCTGCTTGAGACGGCGCAGGAGTTGGACGTGCTCACGGACGCCATCGAGAGCGCCGAGAGCACCATCGCCGGGCTGCTGCGCGACCTGGGCTTCGAGGAGATCGTCTTCAACCGCAGCACTGAAACCCTGCCGCCGGACGATAGCTGTGTCGCATCCTAGAAGCGGGCGTGCCACGCTTCCGCGCCGTACTGCTCGGCGCGCAGCACGGCGGCACGTTCCGCTTCCTCTGCGGTGAGCTCCCCGGCGATGAGTTCCAGGTCGAAGACGCGTGCGAAGCCCTCCGCGAAGACCTCCCGCGCCTCATCCCATGTGACCGGGCGGCCCAGCACCGCCTCGATCGTCGTCGCGCGGCGGCGGACCTGTTCGCGGGCGCGCGCGCGTTGTTCCTCAGACTCGAAGGCCAGCGCCTCGCAGATGCGCGCGATGTCGCCGGTGAGCGGGATCGAGCCGTGTTGCAGCACCGCGTCGAACTTGCGCACCTGCGCGCTGCCGATCAGCTTCTTGCCCCCGGCGGTGATCTCGTAGTGGCTGGGAACCTCAAAGCACACCGGGCCTTTGACCCCTGGCACGCGCTCGACCCGCCGCTCGGACTCCACGTTCGCGCCCAGGCGCTCCAGGGCGTCGCGCAGGGCGGTGCTCAGGTGGCGGTAGCTGGCGACGATGTCCCCACGCACGATCGGGTTGTCACCGGGCAGCGCCACGCTGTACGTCAGCTCGTCGGTGTGCAGGATGGCGCGCCCTCCGGTTATCCGCCGCACGAGGTCCCAGCCACAGCGTTCCAGGCGCGCCCGGTCCACGTCCGCGATGGGCTGCGTGTAGCCGAGCGAGAGGCAGGCCGGTTCCCATCCGTAGAAGCGCAGGGTGGGGGGCACGCGCCCCTCGGCCACGGCCTCCATGATCGCCTGGTCGATCGCCATATTGGTCGGGCCGTCGCTGATGCCCGTATTCAGGAGCCGCCATACTGCTTTGCTCATCGAGTGGTTCACCTGTCGTCCAGCCGTAGGATAGCAGCAGGATTGTAGCACATTGAGCCGCATGGCGTTTAGGGTTAGAATAACTCGGAACCGTTCGCCGGAGCAGCCTGATTCATGACCGATCCAATCCCCACTCAGCAGCACAACGAGCCGGTCAAACGCACGGATGCCAACGGGCGTGCCTCCGGTGGCCCTCCCACCATCGAGCACTGGTACGGCTATCACCCGTCGCGCCCCACGCGCGAGAGCGCGCAGGTGCGCAACGGCCAGGATGGTAGCGGCCCGCGCAGCGCCGTGCGGGACCGGGTCCGCCGCCGCCGCGTGCGCCGCGAGTTGGGCGCGCCCGACGACTGGGCGTGGGTGATCATCGCCACGGCCCTGCTCGGCGTGACGGTCGTACTCAGCATGTCGATCTTCTTCCTGATCCAGGCTACGCGCCCCACCGACAGCACGGTGGCGACCAGCGCCGCCCCGCTGGAGCCGACGTCCGTCATCTACGGGCCGGGCGGCATCCTGGAGATCGATGGCGGCACCGCCGTCGGTGGGATGCTCGGCGACGGGCAGAGCATGGTGATCCACCCCTGGGACGGGGAGGAGCGGTTCACCGTGCTGGTGATGGGCATGGACCGCCGACCGGGCGAGATGGGGCAGAGCTTCCGCACGGACACGATGATCCTGGTCAGCCTGGACCCGGACACCAAGCGCGTCGGGATACTCAGCATCCCGCGCGACCTGTTTGTGGACATCCCCGGCTATGACCCGAACCGCATCAACACGGCCTACAGCTATGGCGAGTTGGAGGGGCCGGGCGGCGGGCCGCGCCTCGCGATGCAGACGGTGCAGTATAACCTCGGCATCCCGGTCAACGATTACGTGGTGATCGACTTCAACGCGTTCATCGGCCTGATCGACGAGATCGGCGGGATCGACGTCTACGTGCAGACGCCGATCTATGATCCGGAATATCCGGACATGAACTACGGCTACGACCCGTTTTCGATCACCGCCGGTTGGCATCACCTCGATGGTGAGACGGCGCTCAAGTACGCGCGCAGCCGTCACAGCTCGGACGATATCGACCGCCAGCGACGCCAACAGGACGTGATCTACGCCATCCGTGACCGCGTGATCAACCTGAACAAGATCCCGGAGCTGGTGCTCAAGGCCCCGACGTTGTGGGCGCAGTTCAACGAGGGCATTCAGACGGGCCTATCGCTGGACCAGTTGCTCGAGCTGGCATGGTACATCAAGGACATCCCGGAGGAGAATTTTTCCCGGGGCGTGCTGGATTGGGAATACGTCGTGTCGTGGAACTACAACGGCCAGTCCGTGCTGGTTCCGAACCGTGAGAAGATCGGCGCGTTGATGGTCCAGGTCTTTGGTGAGGGCTACAACCGCCTCGATTGACGTGCGAACAGCGGACCGGAGTAACCTGAGCACGCGGGAGATGCCGCGTGCTTTCGTATGTTGAATGAGTATGAATGAGTATCGTGGTGAATGACTCGCAACCCCATAGAGGAGCAGGCACACGCTATGCCCGCCTTGCAATACATCGTTGACACCCTGCGCGCCCGGCGTCGGGACCTGACCGAGCCTTACTACGTCCCCGGCCTGTGGATCGACTATGAGACGCCCCACGCCCGGCCGGTGAACCCGTACGATTTCTACGCCGATACCTTGCAAGCCATTCTTGACGCGGAGCCGCGCCCGTTGGTGCAGGGGCCGGGCGGCGGCGAGTGGACCCGGCAGGCGATCGTCTATAACCTGTTCCCGCGCGTCACGGCGGCCTACGATCACCGTCACGCTGGTGGGCTGGCGCTTGACCCCTCCCCGGACGGCTGGCGCGACACGGGGACGCTGCTCAAGTGTGTGGCGTTGCTGCCCTACATCGCGAGCCTGAACGTCAATACCGTGCACCTGCTCCCCGTGACTGCCGTCGGCCAGTTCGGGAAAAAGGGCACGCTCGGCTCCCCCTACGCCATCCGCAACCCGTACTGCCTTGACGAACGCCTGGACGAACCGGCGCTGGGCCTGGACGTGGATACGCTGTTCGCCGGATTTGTCGAGGCGGCGCACCGGCTGGGGCTGCGCGTGGTGATGGAGTTCGTGCTGCGCACCGCCTCACGGGATTCCGACTGGCTCGGCGAGCATCCGGAGTGGTTCTACTGGATCCGCGCCGACATTCCGGACCGCAAGCACGGCTACGCCACCCCGTCGGCCTACGGGATGCCGCCCTTCTCCGAGCGCGACCTTGCCCGCGCCAGGGATGCCGTCGCGCAGGGGGATTTCTCCGCGCTGCCCGCGCCCGGTAAGGCTTACCAGCGGCTGTACACCGAGCCGCCGCGCCCGGGGCGCGTGCAGTTCGAGGGCGGGCAGTGGATCGGGACGCTGGACGATGGGACGCGCGTGCGGGTGCCCGGCGCG
>CAZGLU010000040.1:3959-10596 GCA_964526095.1 uncultured Anaerolineaceae bacterium
GACGCCATCACCGGTGTGATCCCGCACTACCAGCAGGCGTTCGGCATCGACGGCGTGCTGATCGACATGGGCCACGCGCTCCCTGCGCCGCTCAAGCAGCGGATCGTCGCGGCAGCGCGCGCCATCAACCCCGACTTCGCGTTCTGGGACGAGAACTTCCACATCGATCCGAACGCGGCGGCTGAGGGGTATAACGCGGTGGTCGGCTACCTGCTGTTCGACCTCCACCGCCCGGAGCAGCTCCGCAACTTCCTGGCGCGCCTGGCGAACGAGCGGCTGCCACTGCCGTTTTTCGCCACGCCGGAGAACCACAACACGCCGCGCGCCTACAGCCGTCCTTACCCGCTGGAGTACGTGCATTACGCGCTCGCCCTGAGCATCCTGCTGCCGGGCATCCCGTTCATTCACAGCGGCTTCGAGTTGATGGAAACCAAGCCGGTCAACACCGGCCTGGACGTCACTGATGAGCTGCTCAAGGCGCACCCCAGCGACACGCTGCCGTTGTTCAGCGCGTGGGCCTATGACTGGACGCGTCCGACCAACCTCGTCGGCTCGGTGCGTTATGCGCTGGCGCTGCGTCAGCGATACGCCGAGTTGTTGTCCAACCCGGATCCGCGCTCGTTCAGCCTGGGCTACAGCGACAACTCCGACCTGATCGTGTTGGCGCGCCACAACGGCCAGGGCACGTTGATCGCCATCGCCAACGCCAGCATGGGCGCGCCGGAGTCCGGCCACGTCCGCCTGCCCACCGCGCGCGTCGAGTTGGCGCCGCTGTGGGGTGCTGACGCGCCGTACACGGGCGAGGAAGCGGTGTCCCTGCATGTGAGCGTGCCGAAGGGTGGCGTGCTGCTGTTCGACGGCGGGGAGCAGTTCCCGGAGTTGACGCGCCACGATTAGGGCCGGGTTAAGGCCTGGTGTCTGAGGCCGGGCGTCCTCAAAGCTCAGAGCATAAGCAGGACCGCTGCCACCGCGAACACGGCCAGCAATGTGAGTAGCGCGATCAGCCAGGGGAGCCGGCTCGGCTGCTCCGGGACCGGCGCATGCCCGGCGGGTACCGGCGACGGGATGGACACCGGCGCGCCGCGAAGCGGGCCGGTTTGACGCCGTACCTCGCGCGCGTCGTCGCGGTCGAACACCGCCGTTTCGTACTGTTCGGCGGCGCGACGCTGGTCGAGGTCCTGAAGCATCTCGGCGACACTGCCCTGGCGATCGCGCGGGTTCTTGCTGAGCGCCTGGAGCACCACGGCGTCGATGCGCGGATCGATCCCGACGCGGTGCTGGCTGGGCGGCGACGGCGGCGCGTAAAGCTGGCGATAGCTTAGCTCCTGGCGCGAGCCTCCCCGGAAGGGCACGTCCCCGGTCGTCAACTCGTACAGCAGGATCCCCAGCGTGTAGATGTCCGTGCGCGCCGAGGCGGTGTAGTGCGTGATCTGCTCCGGTGCCTGGTAGGCGAGGGTGCTGATCTCCGGCGGCTCGCTCTCCGCGCGTTGTTTTGGGTCCAGGCAGGGCAGGCGGAATCCGGCGATCACGGCCTCCCGCTCGGACCGGAGGAAGATGTTGTCGGGCTTGAGGTTGCCGTGGACGAGGTTTTGCCCGTGCAGGTAGGCGATCCCGCCCGCGATTTGGCGGAACAGATCTAGCGCCGCCTCACGTTCCAGCCCGGCCGGGTGCGCGGTGATCAGGTCGCGCAGTGTCATGCCGCGTAGCATCTCCATCGCGATGAAGAAATGCCCGTCATGGTTGCCACAGGCCATCACGCGGACGAGGTTCGGGTGGGAAAGCGCCTGGATGGCGTGCGCTTCCGCCTCAAAGCACTCGGCCAGCGTCAGCGCCGGGTTAGGGGGCGGGTTAAACAGCTTGAGCGCGACGTCGCGCTGGTGCGCCGGGTCGAACGCGCGGTAGATCATGGCGCTGCGCCCGCGTCCCAGCACGCCGCGAATCGTGAAACGCCCGACCGGTGCCCCGGTCGGCAGGGGGATGGGGTGGCTCTGCTCGCTCATGTCCGCTGCGGTCCGTCCTGATCCGGTTGGGTAGGGGCGCACGTGCCCCCGGCGGCACGATGATAGCAAACCGAACGGAGGGGCGTCGCCGCGCCCCTCCGCATTACGCACTTGCCCGGCTGGAAGTTAGCTCACGCACGACCGGACCAACGCGCGAAGGTCTTCATAGATCTCCTCGATGGGCCGGTTGGCGTCGATCTCGCGGATCAGGCCCGGCTGCGCGCGGTAGTGTGGCATGACCGCGTCCTCAATCGCGGCATGGTCCTTCAGCCGCTTCTCGATCACCTCCGGGCGGTCGTCGGCGCGGCCCTCGGCGCGGGCGAGCAGCCGCTCGCGCGAGACTTCCAGCGGCACCTTAAAGTCAATCACCATGCACAGGCGCGTGCCCATCTCGTTCAGTAGCTCATCCAGTGCGATGGCCTGCGCCTGCGTGCGCGGGAAGCCGTCGAAGATCGCGCCCTTCTGCGCGTCCGGCTCTTGCAGGCGCTCGCGCACCATACCGATCGTCACCTCGTCCGGGACCAACTCCCCGCGCGACATGTAGCCCTGCGCCTGGATGCCGAGGGGCGTGTTTTCGCTGAGATGCTTGCGGAACAACTCGCCGGTTGAGATCTGCGCCAGGCCGAACTCTTCTGTGACGCGCTTGGCCTGTGTGCCTTTGCCACAGCCGGGCGGGCCAAAGAACATCAAAAATGCTGAACTCATAGTTACCTCGTGAGGTTGCGCAAAAAGCCCTGTAATGCTGCGTGGGCGCGATTGTAACCAACCTTGCCCCGTAGAGAAAGGTGCCAGGCGGACAAGCTAGAGCAGGCGCGGCTGAGCTGGTTCATGCTCGGACCGGGCAGGCTCCGCCGCGTTCAGACGCCGGGCCTTGTACTCGGCCAGCGACGCCTCCGCCCAGGCGACGAGGTACTTGACCGACGTGCGCCATGCCGTCTCCTGGTCGCCCAGCCCCAGGTCACGCCGCGCCCCGTACACGATCTGAAAGACGCGCTCCTCGCCCAATTCGGCCAGGAGCAGGGGCACGAACAAACGATAATTGCTGATGGTCGTTGAGAGAAATGAGCACGGGCAGCCGAGTTCGAGCAGGGCTTCTTCTAGCGCGGACTTGTCAAAGGGATCGGGCCGCTTGGTCATGGCACCGGGCACTCCTGCCACACTGGTTTGCGGTGGTTACCTTCCAGTGTACGCTTTTCTGCGCGTTGGGGAAAGCGCGGCCGGGGGTGAGATCAAAAAAGACCTTTCCAGAGTGGAAAGGTCCTGGTGGCGACGGTGTGATTTGAACACACGACCCAGGGCTTATGAGTCCCCTGCTCTACCGCTGAGCTACGTCGCCCGACGCCGAGTATTATACCAGTTGCGGCCCCTGCGTCAATGCCGATTTACGCTCAATTTCCGCTCAAGTAGAGATCCGGTCAGCGGATCACTTCCCAGGCGAGGTGGGCCAGTTCCGGCAGGATCAGCTTCTCCCACGCGAGGCGCACCGCGTCCGGCGAGCCGGGCGTTGAGATGACGACCTTGTTGCGGTAGACGCCCGCCGTTGCGCGGGACAACATAGCTGCCGCGCCGACCTGCTCGTAGCTCAGCATGCGGAACAATTCACCGAAGCCGGGCAGCGTCTTCTCAAGTTGGCGGCTCAGCGCGTCGAAGGTCCGGTCACGTGGGGCGATCCCGGTGCCGCCGTTGAACAGGATCACGCGGGCTTCGCTCTCCGCCAGCTCGTTCAGCACATCCACGACCTGGCTGGCCTCATCTTTGATCAGCCGGTACCCGGTGACGGTGTGCCCGGCGGCCAGGATCTGCGCGCGGAGGTAGGCGGCGTTCTCGTCGGATTCGGGGGTGCGGGTGTCGCTGACGGTGACGATGGCGATCGGGACCGGGCCTTGCTGCCCGGCGATCGCCCGGTGCTGCGCGCTGGATGACATGCTCGCTCCCCCTTTCGCTGTGCCGACGACTACGCCCGCTATCTTACCGCGAAACGCAAACAAGGGCAGCCCGTAGACGGGCCGCCCCTGTCGGTCGATGGAGTGGTGCGGTACACGCCCTAAAGCGTGGTCAGGTAGCGCTGCGTTTCCCACTCGCTGACGTGGATGCGGTACTCCTCCCACTCGGCACGCTTGGCGCGCTCGTAAGCGCCGTAGATGTGCTCGCCGAGCGCCTTACGCACGACCTCGTCTGCCGCCATCTCGTCGAGGGCTTCCTCCAGCGTGCCGGGCAGCACGTCGATGCCACGCGCCTCGCGCTCTTCCTTCGTCCAGTGGAACACGTCGTCGCTCACGGGGTCCGGCGGCTGTAGCTTGTTCTCGATGCCGTCCAGGCCAGCCTCAAGCATCACGGCGAACGCCAGGTAGGGGTTGCAGCTTGGGTCGGGGAAGCGCAGCTCCACGCGGGTGCTGGCCTCGCGGCCCGGCGAGTAGCGCGGCACGCGCACGAGCGCCGAACGGTTGCGCTGCGCCCAGCAGACGTACACCGGCGCCTCATAACCGGGGGTCAGGCGCTTGTAGCTGTTGACGGTCGGCGCCACAACACCGGCCAGCGCGCGGGCGTGCTTAAGCTGACCGGCGACGAACTGGCACGCCAGGTCGGAGAGCTTGAAGGCGCCGCCATTCGGATCATAGAACGCGTTTTCGCCGTCCGGCGTGATCAGGCTCTGGTGTACGTGCATGCCGCTGCCGTTGATGCCGAAGATGGGCTTGGGCATGAACGTGGCGAACAGCCCGTGATTCACGGCCACGCCCTTAACGGCGTACTTGAAGGTCACGGCGTTGTCGGCGGAGTGCAGCGCATTGGCGTAACGGAAGTCGATCTCGTGCTGGCCGATGGCGACCTCGTGGTGGCTCATCTCGACGTGGATCTTCAGTTCCTGCAGCACGTTCACGATCTCGCTGCGGACCTGCTCGGCCTCGTCGTTGGGTGAGAAATCGAAGTAGCCGGCGATATCGTGCGGCACGGCCTCCGTCACGCCGCGCCCGTTGCGGAACAGGAAGAACTCAAGCTCCGGGCCGGTGTTGTAGATATAGCCCAGCTCCTCGGCGTGGGCCATCGCCCGCTTAAGGGCGTAACGCGGGTCGCCCTCGAACGGCGCGCCGTCCGGCTCGTAGATGTCGCAGATCAGGCGCGCGCGCAGCCCAGGGGTGCCTTCGCGCGTCCACGGCAGGATGCGGAACGTCACGGGATCTGGACGCAGGAACATATCGGATTCCTGAATACGCGCGAAGCCGTAGATCGAGGAACCGTCGAACCAAACCCCTCGTTCGAAGGCTTCATCCAGCCCGCTGGTCGGAATGGTCACTGACTTCGTTGTGCCAAGGATATCGGTGAACTGGAGATCGATAAACTGCACACCTTCTGCCTTAGCGATCTCGATGATTTCACGGGCTTTGTCGTCCATACAGGCATCTCCCTCGGACTAGGTCTATCTTGAAGGCTACGGCCTGAATTTATAAGAAGCCCCGGCAAACATCAAGGGCCGCCTTTGTGCAGTTTGACAAAGGCGGCGGGTCGATTTTTGCTGCTTCCGTATCAGTTGCCCGGTTATGTGGTTGAAACTGTGCAGGTTGCACAGTTGAGGCCGCGTTTATGCGGTTTCCGATGTGAGGAATGCCTCAACAGCATCTGCCGAGTTGAGGGCAATCCGCGTCGCACCCCGGTCAATGCGCTTGACCAGCCCGGTCAGCACGTCCTTCGGACCCAGCTCCACGAACGCCTTCACGCCCTGCGCCAGCATCGCCTGGACGGACTCCGTCCAGCGCACGGTGGAGGTGAGCTGCGCGCCCAACTCGGCGCGGATCTCCTCGACGGTGCGGAGCGGCGCCGCGTTCACGTTGCCGATGACGGGGATGCGCGGGGCGCTGAAGGGCACCTCGGCCAGCCGCGCGCGGAATTCGCTGCTGATGGATTCCATGAGAGGGGAGTGAGAGGCCACGCTGACGGTCAATGGCACGGTCTTCTTTGCGCCGCGCTCGGTGGCGAGCGGCAGGGCGGCCTCGATTGCGGCCTTGTCGCCGGAGATGACGAGCTGTCCCTCGCAGTTGTCGTTCGCCAGGACGACCGGCGTCCCGGCCTGCTGGCTGGCCTCCGCGCAGATCGCGCGCACGGTCTCCGCATCCAGCCCGAGGATCGCGGCCATCGCACCGGGGGTGTGGTCCCCGGCCTCCTTCATCAGCCGCCCGCGCTCGCGCACCAGCCGCACGCCATCCTCGAAGGGCAGGGCACCGGCGGCGGTCAGCGCAGTGAACTCCCCGAGGCTGTGCCCGGCGACGAAGGCCGGTGCGGGCGGGGTCGGCAGCGCATCCTCCAGCACGCGCAGCAGCGCCACGCCCATCACGTATAGCGCGGGCTGCGTGTTGAGCGTATCGTTTAGGTCCTCCGCCGGGCCGTCAAAGCACAGGCGGCTCAACGCGAAGCCGAGGATCTCGTCCGCCTGGTCGAAGGTAGCCCGCGCGATGGGGTAGCGGGCCGCCAGGTCCGCGCCCATGCCAACCTCCTGCGAACCCTGACCGGGGAACATGAACGCGGTTGTCGTCCAATCGACCATCTCTCCAGGCTCCTTGTGTACGGGCCGGGCATGCTCTGTGCCTGGCCCTCTTGCAGCAGAAACGCAAAGAGCCGCGCTTGGTAGGGCACGGCTCTAAGGC
>CAZGLU010000040.1:10606-13082 GCA_964526095.1 uncultured Anaerolineaceae bacterium
TCGTGACTGGAGTTCAGACGTGTGCTCTTCCGATCTAACTAGTCTTTGTCTTCGATCGCCAGCACTTCACGGCCCCTGTACGAGCCGCAATGGGGGCAAACCTGATGGGCAGGCTTGTATTCATGACACTCTTCGCACAGCACGAGGTGCCGCAGAGCGAGATGATCATGCGAACGCCGATTGTTGCGGCGGGTCTTCGATACCTTGCGCTTGGGCAGCGGACCCATAAACGGTTCTCCTTAACGCTACACGTGCCGTGGCGGCGCGCCCGACAACGCGGGCATTATAAAGCAGCCGGTCGGCCGCGTCAAGGCGCACCCTGCGTGCTGCCCGGTTAGCTCTTGCGGACGACCACCGGCTCCGCTTCGACCTCCGCCTTGACCTCGGTTATCCCGGCAGCCGGCACCTCCGCGACCTCGGCGGCAGCCTGCTCGTAGACCGTCTGAGTGCGCGCCTTGCTCGCCTCACGCTCCTCCATGATCTTGGCGATGCCGTTGCGCGTCACGGTCAGGTTCTTGATAAGCTGCGCTTCCAGTTCCTTGAGCACTTCCAGCACGTAGGCGTCGGCCTCGGCCCGGATCTGCTCCGCCTCACGCTTGGCCTGATCGATGATGTTTTTGGCCCGGTTGTGGGCAGTCTGCACGATGGCATCCCGTTCGACCAGTTCCTGGCTGCGCTCGCGGGCCAACTCAACGATGCGCGTCGCCTCCTCGTTGGCCTGCGCGATGAGCCGGTCACGCTGGTTGATCATGCGAGATGCTTTTTCGATCTGTTCCGGGACCGAAATGCGCATCTGGTCGATGATCTCCAGCGCGTGCTCCTCGTCGATCAAGGTGAACTTGCTAAAGGGCAGGTGACGGCCCTCGTCAATCAGGTCTTCCAGCCGATCGACCAGATGTTGGATGTCCATACCGCCTCTCCACTTCCGGCTGAACTCAGTCTGCTAGGCTCACCACGAACGAAGAACCCGATCCTTCCTGTCTCAATTCCGAGAAGCGCCGCTTCAACGCCGTGACGACGTGCGGCGGCGTCATGGATGAGACATCTCCCCCCAGGGAGGCGATCTCGCGGATGGTGCTCGAACTGATGTGGAGGTGCTCCTCGGCGGCGATAAAGTTCACGATCTCAATATCCGGGGCCAGCCGCCGGTTCGCCAGCGCCATCCTAAACTCCAGTTCAAAGTCGGAGAAGACGCGCAGCCCACGTACGATAGCGAACGCGCCCACCTCATGTGCATAGTCTACAGTTAATTTGCTATAGGACGCAACTCGTACACCCGGCTCGTCTTTAAATGATTCCTTAACGAGCGCAAGCCGCTCCTCGATGTCGAACAGGTCGGGTTTGTTCGGATTGGTGTAGATCGCGATCACCAGCTCGTCAAAGACCCGCAGCGCGCGGCGCGCGATGTCGAGGTGCCCGTAGTGGATCGGATTGAAGGAGCCGGGGTAGATCGCGCGCCGCACGGCGTTCGTGTCTTTCTGCGTTGTCTGCGTCATCAGCTTACGTCCGTTCGTTCGCCCTGGGCGTACCGGATGCGCCGGGCGAGCAGGTAATGTTCGGGCTGGGTGAGTTCCGGATCCTCCGCGAAGACGGTGCGCGCCTCGCGCTGCGCCAGCTCGACCATGTGGGGGTTCATCAGCTCCGTCAGGCGGAAGCGTCCCATTCCGCTCTGGCGCACGCCGAGCAGGTCGCCCGCGCCGCGCAGCCGCCAGTCGATCTCGGCCAGCTTGAAGCCGTCGTTGGTCTGTTCCATCGCTTGCAGACGCTGGTCCTCCGCCGCTGCGACGCTGCTCGCCACGAGCAGCGCATAGGAGGCGTGGCCGCCGCGCCCCACGCGCCCGCGTAGCTGGTGCAGTTGGGCCAGCCCGAACCGTTCCGCGTTCTCGATCAGGATCACGCTGGCGTTCGGCACGTCGATGCCGACCTCGATCACGGAGGTTGCCACCAGCACATCGAGCTTACCGGCGGCGAACTGGGCCATGATCGCCTCTTTCTCGGCGGGCGGCATCTGCCCGTGCAGCAGGCCGACGCGGTAGCGCCAGAAGACCTTCCGGTGCAGCCGCTCGAATTCCTCCACCGCCGCGCCGACGTCCTCGATCTGGTCGGACGCCTCCACGAGCGGGTAGACGATGTACGCCTGGCGGCCCCGGTCAAGCTGCGACTGGATGAAGCTGTAGGCACGCTCGCGTTCCGTCGGGTGCAGCACCTTCGTCTCGACCGGCGTGCGTCCGGGTGGCATCTCATCGATCACGGTCAGGTCGAGGTCGGCGTACACGGTCAGCGCCAGCGTGCGCGGGATCGGCGTGGCGGTCATAACCAGCACGTGCGGGTTGTTGCCCTTGCCACGCAGCGCGCCCCGCTGCTCGACCCCGAAGCGGTGCTGCTCGTCGATCACGACCAGCGCGAGGTCGTGGAAGGTCACGGCCTCCTGGATCAGGGCGTGGGTGCCGATCAGCACGTCGATTTGCCCTGCTTT
>CAZGLU010000041.1:0-13004 GCA_964526095.1 uncultured Anaerolineaceae bacterium
ACCCTATCCTACACTCTTTCCCTACACGACGCTCTTCCGATCTGATGTCGCCCGCCCCCGCGACGGCGGCAAGCTGGCGATCCACCGCCCACGCGAGGTTGATCGCTGTGGGCCGCGTGGCCTTGAGTTGCTCGCCCGCCGCCCGCAGGGACGCCAGGAACGCCTCGCGGCTGTCGCGGGGGGCGTTCAGCGCGGCGAGGTACATGCCATAGCCCGCCGTCGCGCCGATCAGGCCCGCGCCGCGCACGATCATGGCCTGAATCGCGTGCGCGACCTGATCGACGGTCGTCAGGTCGAGGATCTTGAACTCGAACGGCAGGATCGACTGGTCGATGATCTGGACGACGTGCGGATTGTCTTCCTTGAGCCAGATCGTGCGGTAGTGCTTGCCGTGAACATTCATAACGTCAGCTCACTTTTTCGGCAGGCCAGGGATAGGCCGGTTCGCAGGCCGTCGCCACCTCGACCAGTTCCTCGATGGTGCGCAGGTTCTCGCGCTCGAAGATCAGGCGCTGCGCGATGTTCAGCGCGAGGCTGCCCGCGATGGCGCGCTCGTGCGGGTCCTCGATGCCGCGAATGTCGGCCACGCCCGCCAGCCCGATCACACGGCGCATCATCTTGCACGCGCCCAGCCCGGCGGAGTCTTGCAGCAGGCGCAGCATGTAGTCGTCCCGGTAGCCCTGCGGCATGTTGATCGGGTCCACCTGGTCCCACACGTGGCGCTGGAACTCGCGCTCGAAGACGTGCCACAGGTCGATCACGGTGTCCGTCAGGTACTTACGGAAGTCGGCACGCTTTTCGGGATCGGGCGTGCGGACCTCGTGCGCGGCGTAGTTCAAGAACAGGTTGCCGATCACCGCGCCGATGTCGAAGCCCATCGGCCCGTAGAACGCGAACTCCGGGTCGATGACGTACGTCTCGGTCTGGTTGACCATGATCGAGCCGGTGTGCAGGTCGCCATGGATCAGCGCCTGCGCCTGCGTCATGAACTTCTCTTTCATCTTCGCCACTTCGACGCGCAGCGCCTCGTCCGCCTGGAGCGCGAGCACCTGCGGCTCCAGCTCGGCGTGGAACATATTGCGCTCGGTCGGGCGATACGGCTCGGTGAAGATCAGATCTTCCGTGATCTTGCACAGTTCCGGGTTGATGAAGCGCGCAACCATCTCCTTCTTCGTGCGGTAGTCCAGCACGAGGTCGGAGGTCATGCCGAGCGTCTTGGCCAGGAACAACCCGATATGCTCCGCAAACAGCGGGTACTTGATGCCCTCGTTCAGCCCCTTGCGCATGATGATGTGGCGGTTGAGGTTCTGCATGGCGAAGAGGTACATCTCCGGGTCGTAGAAGTACACCTTCGGCGTGTGCTGTGGCACCAGGTCGTATTCGACCTTCAGCGCCTCGGCCTCGATCCGCGCGCGGTCCACGGGCAGCGGCCAGTCGCCGCCGACGAGCCGCAGGTAGGGCAGCGCCTGCTTGATGACGACCGTGCGATCCGGGTCCGCCTTGGCCCATACCTTAAACACGAGGTTCAGGTTGCCGTCGCCCACCTCGTCGGCGGCCAGCTCGTCGTCCGGCCGGAAAACGGCGCTCAACTCGGGCCGCTGCCGGACGTAGTCGAGGATGCTCACCGGATCAAACGGGCGGTAGTTCGGGGAAATCTCTTCATTCATCGCTAAAACCAGTCTCCTCAACGAATGCGGCGACCTCTCATCTCGGCAATGGGAGGTCGCGGTAACAAACATGCAGTAAAGACACACCGCCCCCTGAAGACAGGGGATCACACCGCCCCACAACGGGGCTTGCCTGTATATAGCCCACAGCAGCGATGGCCGGATGCGGCTTAACTCATTAATCCGGTCCGTGAGACCTCACCCCGGTCCTTTCTCGTAGGGGCGGGTTTGGGAACCCGCCCCGTCCTTTCTACGGATCCGAACAAAGCCAACGGGCATAAGGCCGTTACAGCGTCTTGTCGCGCTCCGCCCGGCCCGCGAAGACCGTGTTGACCATCAAGGCGCCCAGCAGCACGCAGCCGGTGATGAACTCCTTGAGGTAGATGTCGATGCTGGGGATGTTATCCAGCCCATTGCGCAGCGTGCCGTAGATCAGCAGGCCGATCACGGTCTGCAACATGCCCCCGCGCCCGCCCATCAGCGAGGTGCCGCCCAGCACCACCGCGCCGATGGTGTCGATCAGGAAGCTTTCGGTCGCGTCCGGCTGGGCGCTGTGCAGGCGCCCCATGCTGATGATGCCCGCCAGCCCCGCGAAGAAGCCCGAGATGGTCATCACCACGACCAGGATCAGCGAGGTGTTGACGCCAGCCAGCCGCGCCGCCGATTTGCTGGCGCCCGTCATGTACACGTAGCGGCCGAAACGCGTGTAGCGCAGCACCAGGTAGCCGAACGTTAGCGATGCGACCGCCACCAGCACGATGACCGGCAGCCCGTCCTTGCCGCCGAGCCGGTGGCTGCCCAGGTATGCCGACCACTCCGAGATCTTCGTGATGACGCGGCCCTTGCTGATGTACGTCACCAGCCCCGATGCGATCAATGACATGGCGAGTGTCGTCATGAACGTCGGGATCCGGAAGCGCGCGCTCGCCAGGCCGCTGATCAGACCGGCCAGCGTCGCCGCGCCCACCCCGGCGAGCATCGGGATCGGCTCCTGGTAGTTCAGGTTGGCGTACAGGTGCGCCGAGATCATGGCGGACAGCGCGGCGACCGATGCGATGCTCAGGTCGATCTCGGCCATCAGCAGGACGAACGTCATGCCGGTGGCGAACACGCCGAGCGTTGACACCTGGATCAGGATGTTGCGCAGGTTGACGGGCCGTAGGAAGCTGTCCGACGCCAGCCCGAAGAAGATGAACAGGGCGATGAGCGTCCACACCTGGGCCAGGGCGGTGAAACGCCGCACCCAGACCGACGAGGTGGGCAGCGTCCTGAAACGCTCCACGAGCGAGAGTTTGGGGGTAGGGCTTGTTGTCGAACTCATATCAGCCTCATCAGGGTGTCTTTGTCTAAGTTCTTATTTTCCATGCGGGCGACGATCTTGCCGCGCGACATGACCACGACCCGGTCGGAAACCGCCAGCACCGTCTCCGGCTCGGACGAGACGACCAACACGCCGAAGCCGTCGTCGCGGAACTTCCGTAGCAGCGCCAGCACCTCGCTCTTGGCGCCGACGTCCATCCCGCGCGTCGGCTCGCTCATGATCAGCACCTTGGGTGGGAAGGTGAGCCAGCGCGCGATCGCGACCTTCTGTTGGTTGCCGCCGCTCAGTTTCCCGGCGGGATTCGTGGGGTCGGGCGGCTGGACGTTGACCTGCCGGGTGGCCGGTCCGGCGACGGCAAGCTCCTGGCTGCGCCGAGGGATGAGCCGCCCGATGCGCTCCAGATGCGGCATCGTGATGTTGCGGTAGATCGGCTCGTCCAACAGCAGGCTCTTGCGGCGCGCCTCTGTGGCGTAGGCCAGCCCCGCGCGGATCGCGTAGCGCGCGGAGTGGTTGCGCGGGAACGCTTTGCCGTCGAGCCTGATCGTGCCGCTGTCGATCTTGTACAGCCCGAACAGCGCGCGGGCGAGGTCGAAGTGCCCCGCGCCGATGGCGCCGTAAAGCCCCACGATCTCACCCCTGCCCACCCGCAAATCGATGTCGGTGAACACGTCCGCTTGTAGCTTCTCGACCTCAAGCAGCGGCTCCGTGGACTCGCTCACGCTCTCCGGGGGCTGGAACATCTGCCCGACTTCGCGGCCCAACATCAGCGAGATGAGCTTCTCCATGGTCGCCTCGGCCCGGTCCAGCGTAGCGACCTTCTTGCCGTTGCGCAGCACGGTGATGCGGTCCGCGACGCGCAGCACCTCCTCGAGGAAGTGGGAGATGTAGATGATGCTGCGCTTCTGCTCGCGCAGCGTGCCGACCAGCCGCATCAACTGCTCGACTTCGGCAGGGGACAGCGCGGAGGTCGGCTCGTCCATGATCAGCACGCGCGCGCCGGACATGATCGTGCGCAGCACCTCCACGACCTGCTGCGTGCCGAGCGAGTAATGCTCGAGGGGCAGCGACGGGTCCAGGTCAAAGCCCAGTTCGCGAAGCTGCTCTTTGGCGACGCGCCGCATCTTGCCCCAGTCGATGGTGCCCCACCGCGTCAACTGCTGGCGGCCGAGGAACAGGTTTTCGGCCACGGACAGGGGCGGAATGACGCTCAGCTCCTGGTGGATCATGCCGATGCCGTGTTCGAGCGCGTCGCCGGGGGTGCGCAGGTGGATCGGGCGGCCGTCGAAGGTGTAGGTGCCCTCGTATTCGGTGTAGATCCCGGCCAGGATGCGCATCAGGGTGCTCTTGCCCGCGCCGTTCTCACCGACGAGGGCGTGCACTTCGCCTTCACGCAGGTCGAAATCGACGTGATCCAGGGCCTGGATGTTGCGGAAGTTCTTAGAAATATCTCGCAGCTCTAAAATAGTGGGTTGGTTCACCGCACCGCTCTTTCATGATCTTCAATGAGCGTGGTGTGCGAGCCGGGGCAGGGCGCCTTGTGGCGGTGGGCGCCAGTCATGCGACGGCGGCACACATCACACTCGCGTACAGACCACTCAGCCATAAACCAGTACCATCCGCATGCACCATAAGCGTACACCATCTTGGCACCGTCTTCCAAGCAGACCAGGTGCCGACGCCCGTATGGGATGGGTCGGGGTGAGATCAACATCGCGAGCGCCCACCGGGGACTTTTCAGCTTGAGGCGCTCGAAGCGCGGGCACACCAGTCTTGCGTTGGTCGGCGGGATAGAAAAAAAGGCGGTGGCTTGGCACACCACCGCCTGCCCTCCTCAACGATTAGAACAGGTACTGCGCCGACGCCCACAGCAGGCCATCGGCGGCGCTGAGGCCGTAGTTGCGCAGCTTCCACGGCTCGTCCGCGAGGTCCGGGTTGGAGTCGATGTCGGCAAAGATCGCCGGGCCGTCGGCCAGGATGTAGAACGGCATCTCCTGCCGCGCCCGCTCCAGGCCCACCGTCGCGGCCCACGCACCGGCCAGCACGGCCCACGCGTGGATGCGGTTCGCGGAGTTGCGGGCGGTCGCGACGAGGCTGCCGTCGCGCACGGCCTCGATCGCGGGCGGCATCGCGTCCACGCCGCCGATCAGCACCTGATCCTCCAGGCCCGCGTTCACGACGATCTGCCGGGCGGCGAGCGCCATGTCGTCGTTGTCCGCAAAGATGGCCTTCAGGTCCGGGTGGCGGTTGAGGATCGACTCGGTGAGGTCCGCCGCGCGGGTCACGTCCCAGTCGGCGGGCTGGTCATCCACGACCTCGATATCGGGATAGCGGCTCACCAGGTTCCAGAAGCCCTGGCCGCGCGCCTGCGCGCCGGTGTGGCCGGGCTGGCCGCCGATGTGCGCGATCTTGCCCTCGCCGCCCATCTTGTCGATGAGGCGCTGGACGACCGACTCGGCCATGAACACGTTGTCCGGTGCGATGAAGGCCAGCACGCCCAGGTCGGGAAGGTCCTGGAGCGGGGCGATCAGCGTGTCCATGTCGATGACCGGCGTGCCCGCCTCGACCAGGGTGACGATCGGCTCAACCAGGGTCCCGATGGCACCCGGCTGCACCGCGACGAAGTCCCATTCCTGGGTAGCGATCTGGTCGAACTTGGCACGCTGGGCCTGCGGGTCGAATTCGCCATCGAACCATTCGATCTCAACGCCGAGCAGGCCGGCCATCCAGCGGGCGGCCTCCTCGCCCTGAGCGTTCCAGGTGCCCGCCAGCCCTGCGCTGGACATGGCGGCGCGCAGCGGTTGATCCTGGGCGTGGGCACGCCGGTACTCGATGAAGGGGAGGAAGTTTGCGAAGGCGAAGCCCGAGCCGAGCACGAAGCTGTTCTTGAGGAAGTTGCGCCGGTTAAGTGTGGACATGTGTTTGCTCCTCTACCAGTTGTGAAGATGAACAATATATTAGTGCGGGCTGTCAGCGCCTTGGAACAGTTCCCCAGCGGCCGCACCTGACACGGCTCTGTCAGGAACCTGTGAACGCTCACAGCATTTAATCTAATTCATCATAGGGTGTTTCGGGAACCTTGTCAAGTAGGGAACACGCTCAAGTAAGTGAACTCATAAAGAACACGACATAGCCTTGTGAATGTTATTTATTGAGACAGCCTCCCCCACGCTCCGTGTTTGATGCGCTGGCAGCGCGCCCGAACGAGCACGCCGCCCGCGCTCGAGCGTGCGTCAATCCTCCGGCACAAACGTCTCGCCGGTGACGGGCTGGAACGGGACCAGCGGGATCACGCCGCCCCACGTCTTGTAGCCATAGCCACGGTCGGAGTCCAGGTTCCAGTTGGTGAACGCTATATCCCGCGCGATGTCGGAGGCGCCTGTGTCGTTGGCGGTGCCGATCATCCAGGCGGTCAGGCCGGTCGCGTTGCCGATGCGCAGGCAGCGCGAGTGGAGCCGCCGCGTCAGCGCCGGTGAGGTGGACTCGCTGTACAGGCGCAGGACGTCCGGGTTGAACGGGATCAGGTTGATGAAGCTGTCGGGCGTGGTGGTTGCGAGCGGCAGCTCGAAGTTCGGCATCGTGATCGGCACCTCCGCGACCGGCGGCGGGCAGACCAGGTGGCCGGTGGTCAGCGCGGTGAAACGCGGGTAGACCAGCGATGTCGGGTCGAAGGCCGTGGCCGTAGGAGGCTCGTGGCCCCGGCAGCCGAAAACCGCGCACTGGAACGGCGTGGTCAGGTTGCGGCCGTGGGCGTCGTTCAGGTCGGGCGGCTCCGGGAAGACGAACCCCTCCAGCGCCAGCACAGTGCGCACCGTCTGGTAGATCTCATACAGCAGGAGTTGCAGGCCGTACAGGATCGCGATCAGCACGACGATGGGCAGCGAGAGCAGGAGCGCCAGCAGCAGGTCGAGCAGGTCGAGCAGCGTCTCGAAGGCCCAGGCCAGCAGCTCGCCCAGGTACTCGAACCAGTCCTCGAGCTGGTTGAAGAACTCCTCGTAACAGTCGCGCGAGCTGGCGGTCAGCCCGAACGAGAAGATGTCGGCCAGCGAGCACAGCCCGCTTGGGGAGCTGGGCGGGGAGGGCGGCGCCTCAAGCAGGTCCTCGAGCGCGTCCGCCAGGATGTCCGCCACGTTGCTGAACGGCTCCTCCGGGCGCGGGACCGCCATCTTGCGCATGATCTCCAGCACTTTGAAGAACACCTCATACGTCTCGTCGATCTGGTCGCGCGTGTAGAACCCGTCGCCGGGCAGGCGCTGCGGGTGCGGCACGCCCGCATAGACGTCTTGAAACGTCTGGTGCAGCAGGTCCCCGACGCCGGTGGGCAGCGTGGACGGCAGGCCCAGCCGGTCGAAAAGGGTCAGGTTGATGCTCTCGCCGTAATACTGCTGGAACTTCCACGTGTCCATCCAGTTCTCGACGGTGACGTGGCGCTGCACGTGCAGGCGGTACGGGCCGCCGACGACCTGGTTGACGTAGGCGTGGCCGACGAGATCGGTCGCGATGTGCGACAGGTAGCCGAAGGCGTAGGCCCGCTGCTGCTGCGTGCCGCCCTGGGCGTTGGTCACCAAACGGCGGCCAAAGTCGCCCGTGTTCCGGTAGTGGAGCATGTCGAACCAGTACCATTGAGCTTCGGGCTGGTTGAATTGCAGCGGCGGCAGGAACGCCTGGAAGAAAGCGGCGGCCAGGGTGGGCAGGCCCGCCAGATCGGTGAGCGCGTTCGCGCCGGTGATCACGCCCGCGAACAGGCCCGTGCTGACCGCCGACTTGAACAACTCGGCGGTCTCCCGCATCTCCTCGATCAGGCTGCGGATCAGGGCAACCGTGGTCGGCGCCAGCGTTTCGACCGCGTCCTCGATCGGCTCCACGACGGCGTCACGAATGTCGCGGATCGGCTGCACGACCTTGTTATAGAGGTCCACTACTTCTTCGATGTTTTTATACAGCGTGAACAGCTTATCAACGATCTCGTAGTCCATACCCCAAAAGAACAGGTCCGGGCCGATCGCGCCCAGCATCGCCATGTCGGCGTTCGCCGCAAGCTGGCTGCCCGCGTCCTGTGAGGGGGCGTGCGAGCTGGCCAAAAGCTGGCCGATGGCGTCGGTTATGACAACATGGTGTATCCCGTATTTCGGCATCGCCACTCCCTCCTAGAACGCGTAGTGAATGCTGGTGATGTGGCGGTTGACCTGGACCACGAGCGTGAAGTCGCGTGGGTCCAGCAGGGGGTCGTAGACGATGCCGACGACGCGCGCCGACGTCTGTCTGCGCGTCCACGGCACGGCCACCTCGCGTACCTCGCCGGGCATCAGGGTGATGATGCGCCGCCCGCGCAGCTCGTAGGCCGAGAGCGGGCTGGTGTAGCCCCACGGGCCTTCATACAACTCGACGTAGCACGACCACGCCGGGAAGTTGCCGTCATTCCATACGGTGAACGACATGGTTCCGGGCACGTTCAGGCCGAAGTTATCCAGTTGTGGGCCGAAGTTGCTGGTGCAGTCGAGGTAGGGGCGGGGCATGGGGCGGCGTTCGCGGTCGTGTTCCTTCTCCTTCTCGTGCTCCCGGCGGCGCCGTTCGAGCCAGGCGTCTAACTCCTTGCTCCACTTGCCGGGCTTCGGCATGGGATACGGCTTGCCGGGGTCGTACGGCTCCTTGCGCTCGCGCCGCCGCCACTGGCGCGGGTCGGGGTACAGCGGGCGGCGTCTGGGGTCGTCCTTTCCTGAAGGGTGCTGAGATGGATCGACGGGCTGTTTGCGGTCGGCGTCGTTCATCGGTGCCTCCTTGCTCGTTGAACGGTGGTCGTTTAAGGCATGGGCAACCCTTGTATCCGAACGAACGGGCGAGCGTGGTGGGGAGGCCCGCCGCGCATCAGCACGGAGGCCGGGGGGAATGGGACACGGTGCGCGCTAACCGATGGCCGTCAGGCTCGAGTTCGGCAGCGTAGTGCATCCATCATACAACAGAAGCTGTCGTGAAAGTATTAAAGTTTATAATAATACGATAAAAAAGAAGTCCGCAAGGGCGTTTCAGGCATCCGGCCCGGCGAGTCTAGGCGGGGCCATGACTCACCTCTACAGCTTGCGGAAAGTAAGCTGCGGGCGTATATCTTAAGGTGGGCTTACGCAGGCTGCGCGTGTGATCATAGTCGTCAAATGGCGCTTGCACGTGATACAAGTCTGCTGTATAAAACAAGTTAACATAACTGTGAAAGCTCCGCGAGCCGGGATACCCAGAGGAGGCAGTATGAGGCACCGAATACCGGGAACAAGCAGGTGGATCGCCACGGCGCTGATCGTCGCGCTGCTGGCCGTCTTCGCTCCGGCGCTGCCGGGGGCACACGCGCAAGGCACGCCGGACTGCCCGATCCGGATCGTGATGGAGGACATGCTGATCCTGCGTTCCGGCCCCGCGTGGAACACGCCGACCACCACGACGCTGCAGGCCGGCCACATCGTATGTCTGATCGGGCGCAATGCGGCGACGACGTGGCTGCAGGTCGGCTTGCCCGCCCCGACGCCGGGCGTGCTAGGCTGGGCGCCCGTCAATGCGTTCTGGGCGACGGTCCCCTTCACGACGCTGCCCGTGACCAGCGGTGAGCCGCCCACCCCGCCCGTGCCGCCCGTGACACCGGTCCCGCCGCCCGCCCAGCAGACGTATGTCGTGCAGTGGGGGGATACGCTGTTCGGCATCGCGCAGCGCTTCGGCGTGAGCGTGGCAGCGCTGGCGCAGGCGAACAACATCGCCGCGACCTCGTGGGTGTATGCGGGGCAGGTGCTGGTCATCCCCGGCGCTACGCCGTCGCCACAGCCGCCGCCTTCCTACCAGACCTATGTGGTGCAGCGCGGCGACTTCCTGGTATTGATCGCCAGCCGCTACGGGCTGCACTGGCGCCAACTGGCGCAGGCGAACAACATCCTGCCGCCTGACGTGATCTAACCTGGCCACACGCTTATCATCCCGACTGGCTAGGCCGGCTGCCCGGCCCTATCGAACGAACAAACGCCCCGGGCACAGCTTGTCCGGGGCGTTGTGTTGTATGATGTTGGCGGTGCGCGTGCTGGCGTCCAGGGCCGCCTAGCGAACCGGGGACATCCGTGCTTCGAAGGCCGCCCGCAGCCGCTCCAACGTCAGGCCCTCCAGACCCGGCAGGATGAGGTCCGCCCCCTCGACGAGGCTCGGCGCCCCCAGCCCCACTACGAACATGCCACACGTCCGGGCCGCCTCGACTCCGGCAGCCGCGTCCTCGAACACAACCGCTTCCGCAACCGGCACGCGCAGCGCCCCGGCGGCCCACACAAACACGTCCGGTTTGGGCTTCGGACGGCGGACGGTGTCGGCGTGCGCGACGGCGTCGAACCAGGGCAGGAGGTCCGTGTGGCGCAGGACGGTAAACGTCTGCGTGCTGGAGGATGCCACCGCGAGTCGCAGCCCGTCGGCCTTCGCCGCGCGCAGCAGGTCCAGCACGCCGGGCAGCACGTCCGCCGGAGTGAGGCGCTCCAACTCGTGTTGCAGCGCGTCATCCTTGAGGGCGAAGTAGCGGGCCGTCTCCGCTTCGGACACGGGACGCCCGCGCAAGAGCTGGTGCAGGCAATCGCGCCGGTGTTTACCGCGCATGCGGTCCATATCCGCGCGGGTGAACGGCACGCCGGCGACATCCGCCACCTGCTTCCAGGCACGGTAATGCAGGTCGATGGTGTCCACAAGGACGCCATCCATGTCGAAGATCAGCGCAGTGAGTTCGGTCAAGTGAGCCTCCATCCCATGAGGCCCAGCGCATATGCGGCCCCGGGAAGACCGCATGACTATAGCGAAGCCCCTGCCGCTTTGCCAGCGCGCGCCGCCTTGCGCCGTCGTCCGGCCCCCGGTACCCTTCACGTTACAACGAACGATAGTGCACTGGAGGAAGCGATGAAGATCTCCAGCCCTGCTTTCGAAGACGGAACCCTGATCCCGTCGCGTTACACCTGCGACGGGCCGAACATCAGCCCGCCCCTTGTGTTCGAGGATGTGCCTGAAGGCGCCAAAACGCTGGTACTGCTGGTCGAGGACGTCGATGCTCCGGCGAACCCCTGGGTGCACTGGCTGGTGTTCAACATCCCGGCTACGACGCTGAACGTCCCGGAGGGCATGATCCCACCCGGCGGCAAGGAAGGGCTTGCCAACAACAACACGTACGGCTATGAAGGGCCGTGCCCGCGCTACTTCGTCGGCACTCATCACTACCACTTCAACCTGTACGCGCTGGATACCGAGCTGGCGCTGCCGTCCGCATCGGACCGCATGGCCGTGCTAGCCGCGATGGTCGGGCACGTGCTGGCCGAGGCGCAGCTTATCGGGCTGGCCGAAGGCGACGGCTCCGCGATCTAGCGCGCCCCCATCAATGGGGCGCTGCCGGAGCCGCCGCCCGATTTTCCGTGCCTAGCCGAAGCTAAGCGTGGCGTTTGCCTCGGTCGAGAAGGGGACCGGCTCGCCCAGTGCCCCGCCAGGACCGAGGCGCACCGGGAGCCGCGCGCCGCTCCGGACGAAGACCGGGATGCGGTCGAGCGGCGCCGGGACTTCGACCGTCTGCGCGCCCGCGAGGCGCTCCCCGGTCCACAGGTCGTGCCAGTCGCCGGGCGGCAGGCGGACCGTCCACGTTTCCGCCCCCGGCTCCACGACCGGGTACACGAGCAGATGGCGTCCGAAGAAGTACGGATATGGTCCGGCGGCGCGATCCGTCAGGGCCAGCGCCCGCATCATTGGCTCGCCCGTGGCGGCGCTGTGCTGCGCCTCCTGCCAGATGTACGGCAGCAGGTTGTAGCGCACGTTGGTGAAGAAGCGGAAGGTCGGGATCACGCGCGTGTCGCCGCTGATCGCCTGGATGTTCCACGGCGTCCGGTCGCGCGGGGCGCGGTGCTGGTTGAACTCCGAGTGGTACTGCATGATCGGGCAGAAGGCGGCCATCGCCGTGCCGCGCAGGTATAGCTCGGCGCTGGGCAGCTCGCCGCTGAAGCCGCCGATGTCCCAGCCCCAGAACGGGATGCCGGAGATCCCCGCCGACAGCCCGGCCAGGATCGAGTGGCGGAACGCGTCCCAGGTCGAGTTCTCGTCCCCGGCCCAGTGCGCCGGGCTGCGCTGCGATCCGGTGAAGCCCGCCCGGCTGAAGGTGAGCGCGTCGCCGCCGCGCTTGGCTGTGATGAATTGGTAGTACGCCTCGGTGTAAAGCTGGGGGTACTCGTTCCACACCTCCGCGCCGCTGCGCCCGTCCGCAAAGCGCACCGACTCGCCCCACAGGTGCTCGCCGCCGTCGGTCTTGAAGCCGTCGATGCCCAGGTCCTCCAGCAGGTAGGCCCGCTTGGATAGCCACCACTCCCGCTCGGCGGGGTTGGTCACGTCCCACAGGTAGCCCCCCCGGAACCAGAACGGCTTGACGCGATACGGGCTGCCGTCCGACTCGCGCACGCCGAAGCCGGATGCCTCGTAGTACGCGCGGTCGGCTTCGTGCTGGGCGTGTGGCCCCTCCAATGCCTTGAGCACCGGGATCTGCCACAGCACAACGCGGATGCCCTGCGTGTGCAGCCAGTCGACCATGGCCTTCGGATCGGGCCACTTGCCGTCGGGCGGGAAGGTGAAGTCGGCGTAGCGGAAGGACTGGTCGCCGGGCCGGGGTGTGTACTGCGCGTCGTTCCAGATGTAGAACGTCGTCTCGTCGCTCCACGCCTCGATCACCAGCACGCTCGGCTGGATGCCGTGCTCCAGCGATTGCCGCACCTCGTCCAGCACGCGTGCCTGCGTGTTCCACTCGTTGCCGCTCATCCACAGCCCGAACGCCCAGGCTGGTGGCAGCGCGGCGGGGCCTGTCGCGCGGGCGAACGCCCCGGTGATGGCGAACGGATCGTCCCCGGTGTACCACGTCAGGTCGAGCGCCTCGTCCGGTCCGAGGTCCGCCTCGAGCGTCCAGCAGTCGGGCGCGGCGGCGGCGAGGTCGAACTGCAAGATCGGAAGAGCGTCGTGTAGGGAAAGAGTGTAGGATAGGGTGGGGG
>CAZGLU010000042.1:0-9929 GCA_964526095.1 uncultured Anaerolineaceae bacterium
GTCCCGCTGCACCGGTTCATCCGTCGTGCAGCGCAGGGCGCGCCCTGGGATCCCCGCGACGTGCTCCACCTGCCCCTCGCGGGCGCTCCGTAGGTGTCACCGCCAGGTGTGCGCCTGCTGTGCCGCAGCCAACACAAGCAGCAGAAGCTGCCACACGCCCTCGCGCAGCGGCGCCGTTTCGATGTACTCGTCCGTACGGTGTGCGTGCCCGCCCACCGTCACCCCCACCGTGACCGCTGGCAGGCCGTTCGCCAGCAGGACGTTTGCGTCCGTGCTGCCGCGCTCGTGGATCGCATCCATCCCCACGAGGCGCAGCGCCTCCTCCGCCAGCCGCACCAGCGGGTGATCGGCGGGGATCGCCCCTTCGGGCCGATCGCCCACCACCTCGACCTTGAAGCGCAGGTCCGGCAGCGTCGTCGCCTCGATCGCAGCATAAACCGCCTGCTCCAACGCACGCAGCGCCCCCGTGCGCTCAGAGCGCAGGTCGAGGCACATGCTCGCCGACGTCGCCAGGCTGTTGACCGACCGCCCGCCCTCGATCATCCCGATGTTGTACGTGGTGCGCGGGGCGTCCGGCGGCGCGATTTGCAGGATGCGCCCGCCCAGTTCGATCAGGCCGTGCACGGCGCTGGGCGCCCCGAAATGCAGCCAGCTATGCCCGCCCGGCGCCTCGGCCGTGATACGCAGCCGCCGCACCGCGATCCCTGCTCGGTACACGCGCCCCAGCGCCATCCCCTCGACCACCACTGCCCCGCCCAGGCGCGGGCCGAGCCGCTCCCACACGGCCCGTATGCCATCCAGGTTTCCCAGCCCTTCCTCGCGGCTGTTCGCCACGAACCAGACGTCCGCCTCCGGCTGGATGTGGTGCCGGTGGAACAGGTCCAGCACCGCCAGCAGGCCCGCTACCGCCACGCTGTTATCCCCGATGCCGGGGCCGTACACGCGGTCCCCTTCACGGTGGATCGTCAGGTCGGTTTCCGCTGGGAACACGGTGTCCAGGTGCGCCGAGAGCAGGATCGCCGGGCGGTCCGGGTGTGCGCCCAGCCAGCGCCCGTACACGTTCGCCAGCGCGTCGATCTCGACGTCGCGCAGCGGGTAGCGCGCGAACCGCTCCCGGACGTACCGGGCGCGGGCGTCCTCGTAGAAGGTCGGCGCCGGGATCTGCTGGATCGCGATCGCGTCGTCCAGCACGGCGGTCGGGTCAATGGCCCGTTCCAGGGCACGCAGGTCGCCGCGCAGCGCAAGCTGGCGGATCGTCTCAGAAGGCACGGTCAACGCTGGTCCTGCTCCTGTTCCAATCGAAAGGTGGCTTGGTCATGCGCTGATTATGGCGCAAGCCGGTTATTTTCGCCGGGGAAGCCCGGTTTAAGGGGTAAAACCGCCGCCCTGAGTGCAATCAGCCCGCGCCCAACGCGGGATTATCCCAAACCGGCCGCTCCCCGCCGTACTTCCGGTGGGATAAGCGTGGGAAAAGACCATATGCCGAGTGTTAAGACGGGCCTGATGTAGTGTTCAGATGGCAAAGATCATTGAATTATAGCCCTGCACCCGCCAGATGTAGGGCCACACCGGGCCGCCTGCCCCCAACTCTGGCGTATCCCCATCTGGGGACGTGCTGCGGACGCCGGTCTGTTGGGGCTGATCGCGCGCGTCCGATTCGATAGGGAGTTGTCAGGAGGTCGTCAGTCATTATAATGGGGTTGTGTGGAGTAATCTTCCATGCATGGCCGCAAGACGCGCACCCCGCTCGTGGTAGCCGCTCGCAAGCGTTTCTTGAGAGGACCGTATGAGGGCCCGTAAAGTTCTCCTCATCGAAAATGCCCGAGCTAACGGCGTCTCATTTGCGGCGGCTTTGAAACGGCGCTACCAGGTCCACGTCGCCCATTCCGGCAAGCAGGGCCTGGCCCTGGCTCAGATCACCCGCCCCGACGTCATCGTGCTGGATGCGGCGTCCCTGCGCACCTCCGGCAATCGCATCTGCGCCCAACTCCGTGCCAAGCTGGGCGAGCTGCCCATCATCCACATCCAGGCCAGCGACGGCTCGAAGAAGACCGCCAGTCAGGCGGACGTGGTCCTGCACCCCCCCTTCACCTCGCGCAAGCTGATCAACCGCATCGAGCGTTTCGTGTTCCAACCCGGCGGCGAGGTGCTGACCGTTGGCCCCTTCACGCTCAACATCGAGCAGCAGACGCTGACCACCCCCTGGTCCGAGAAGAAGCTCACGCCCAAGCTGGTCACGCTCATGGAACAGTTCATGCGCCGCCCCAACGAAACGCTGGAGCGCGTTGAGCTGATGAAAAACGTGTGGAACACGGACTACATGGGGGATACGCGCACGCTCGACGTGCACATCCGGTGGATCCGGGACGTCGTGGAGCCGGAGCGCGGCAAGAAACGCTACATCAAAACGGTGCGCGGGGTGGGCTACCGTTTCGTCGTCCCCGAGGATGGAACGTACCCCGCGCCGCCGAGCAACTCGAAATAGCCCCCGGTCGCACGCGGTTTAAAACACAAAAAGGCATCCGACGCCAGCCGATGCCTTCGTGCTGTTCGCTGGTTGCTTGGAGCCTGCCTTACTTGGCAGCCTCAAGCTCGGCCAGGGCCTTCATCAGCGCGCTCTTGTGCCGCGCCGCGTTATTGGGGTGCAAAATGCCCTTACCAGCCGCCTTATCAAGCGTCCGAACAGCGGTCAGGGTCGCCTCGCGCGCCGCTTCCACGTTCCCATCGGCGATCGCAGCACGCGCCTTCTTCATCTCGGTCCGCGCGCGGGTCTTGAACAGGCGGTTACGCTGGCGCTTCTTTTCGGTCGTGCGGATTCGCTTTAGTGCAGACTTATGATTCGCCACCTAAGTCTCCAGTCTTCCTCAACAGCTTTTCATGGGACCGCCGCATTGTACCAAACCCGCCGCGCCTTGTCCAGAGCGATCTCAGCCCGCCCCGGTGTCGTCCTGCGCCGCGCGCGCGTCCGCGCTGCTTTCCGCCAGGTCAAGTAAATACCACCGTTCCGCTTCGCTCAGGTCCGCCGTGAGCAGCATATCGGGCCGCCGCAGCCACGTCCGCCGGATCGCCTCCCGTCGCCGCCACGCGGCGATCGCGCCGTGATCCCCGCTCAGCAGCACGTCGGGCACGGTTCTCCCCCGGAACTCCACGGGCCGCGTGTAATGCGGGTACTCCAGCAGCCCCATCGCGTGCGAGTCCTCCTCCGCCGCCCAGCGCGCGCCGAGCACGCCGGGGATCAGCCGCGCCACTGCGTCGATCACCACCATCGCCGGCAGCTCGCCGCCCGTCAGCACGTAATCCCCGATGCTGATCTCGTCGGTGATCGCCAGCTCGCGCACGCGCTCGTCTACGCCCTCATAGCGCCCACACACCAGGATCAGGCGCGGATGGGCGGCCAGTTCCTGCGCCACCGCCTGCGTGAAGGTCCGGCCCTGCGGCGTCATGAGGATCACGGGCGTGTCTGTCGCGTCGCCGCGCACCGTCTCGATCGCCGCCACCAGCGGCCCTGGCATCATCACCATCCCGCCGCCGCCGCCGTAGGGCGTGTCGTCCACCGTGCGGTGCTTGTCGCTGGTGTGCTCGCGGATGTCATGCAGGCGGATGTCGAGCAGGCCATTTCGCTGGGCCAGCTTCAGGATGCTCTCCGTCAGCGGCCCCTCAAACATGCCTGGAAACAGCGTCAGAACGTCGATCTGCATCTTGTTCGCTCCTGTTGGCGTGCCGATGCTACCACACCCCTCGCCGGAAGACCATGCGCGCCCGCCCCGCTCGTGTTACACTGGTGAGCCATGGCAGAACAGATCGATCTCCTGATCACCAACATCGGCCAGTTGTGCACCGTCCCGGCACACGGCTCCGGCCCTCAGCGCGGCAGCCACCTCGGCGATCTCGGCATCCTCGAGCATGCCGCCGTCGCCGTGTCGGACGGGGTGATCCTGGAGGCGGGCGACGATGCCGCCCTGCGCGCGCGCTACCGGGGCCGCCACGTCCTCGACGCCGAGGGACGGCTGGTGACGCCCGGCCTCGTCGATCCGCACACCCATGTCGTGTGGGTCGGTGACCGCGCCGACGAGTTCGAGCGCCGGATCGCCGGGGCAAGCTACCAGGAGATCATGGCCGAGGGCGGCGGCATCAACCGCACGATGCAGGCCACGCGTCACGCGGACGTCACACGCCTGATCGACGAGACGAAGCCGCGCCTGAACGCCATGCTTGCACATGGCACGACCACGGTCGAGTGCAAGACGGGCTATGGCCTCAGCACCGCGTCCGAGTTGAACATGCTAAACGCCATCGCCCTGCTCGACATGGAGCATCCTGCCACCCTGGCGGCGACCTTCCTCGGCGCACATGCCATCCCGCCGGAGTACGCGAACGACCCCGACGGCTATGTAACGCTCATTTGCGACGAGATGCTCCCGGCGGTCGCGGCGTGGCGCGGCGAAAACTGGCCGGGCGTGCTGTTCTGTGACGTCTTCTGCGAGGTCGGCGCCTTCGATTTGGCGCAGACGCGCCGCATCCTGGAGGCCGCCCGTGCGCTTGGGTTTGCGCTCAAGGTCCATATCGACGAGTTCGAGTCGCTCGGCGGGGGCCGCCTCGCCGTGGAATTGGGCGCGGTGTCCGTCGATCACGTCGTCGTGACCCCGGACGACGACATCGAGGCCATCGCCGCCTCAGACACCATCGCCGTGTCGCTACCGCCCACCCCCTTCGGGCTGGCCCACCCGCACTACACCCCGGCCCGCCGCTTCCTGGAGGCCGGGGCCGCGCTCGCCATCGCCACCGACTGCAACCCCGGCACCGGCTGGAACGAGAGCATGCAGTTCGTGATGGCCCTCGCCACCCGCTACCTGCGCCTCACGCCCGCCGAGGCCCTCGCCGCCGCGACCATCAACGCCGCCTACGCGATCGCGTGCGGCGACCGCGTCGGCAGCATCGAGCCGGGCAAACAGGCGGACCTGGTCATCTGGAACGTACCGACCTACCCGCACCTCAGCTACCGCTTCGGCTCGAACCTGGTCGAGGCGGTCATCAAGCGCGGCCACCTCGCCTACAGCGTGAACTGGCGCAACCTGCTCACCTGGCTCGGCTGATCGCCCCGCCCGTGACCTGGCGCGATCATGCGACAATTCGGCCGTTGGATTGAACGGCGGCGCCGGCTACGGGGTATAATAAGCAGGCCGATTAACTTCACATTCAGGTGACATCATGAATGAGGACCTCGCGGTACGCCGGGCACAACAGGGTGATGAACGCGCCGCGCGGCAGCTTTTTGAAGCGTACCAACTGCGCACCTACCGGCTGGCGCTGGGCTTGCTCGGTGACACGGCGGACGCGGAGGAAGTGGCCCAGGACGCCCTCACCTATGCGCTCCTCAACATCCACCGCTATCGTTCCGACCTGAGCAGTTTCAGCACGTGGCTGCACACCATCACCGTCAGCCGCGCCCGCGACAAGCGGCGGCGCAAGATCCTGCCCAGCATCCCGCTCGGCCAGTGGCTCGGCCTCGGCAACCAGATCCAGGACCGCCAACCCGGCCCCGAACAGGCTTACTTGCAGCAGGAGATCGAGGATGGGCTGCTCCTTGCCTTGAACCAGTTGAGTCCCAAGCTCCGTGAAGCGATCGTGTTACGGTTTTACGCCGATTGCACGTATAAGGAGATGGGAGACATCATGGGCTGCTCCCTGAATACAGCGCGCTCGCGCCTGCGCCTGGCGATCGACAAGCTGCGCGCACAACTGGGAGACGAACAGGTTCGATGGCTGGCAGCGGAAACGATCCGGTAGGACAGGTCCATTACGACGCCACCACGCTACAGGAATACTGCCTCGGCCAGCTTCTCCCCGAAGAAGAGGCGATCATCCGCGCGCATCTGGCCGAATGCCGCACCTGCCGGGCCGTCGTCGATGAGATCACACGCCTGACAAGCCGCCTCCGCAGCGATCTCCACCGCTCGCTCGACAAGGCCGTTCCCTCGCCCAGGCTCCGCTTCGACCCGATCGCGGAAGGATGGCGCAAACCCCCGCGCCGCACCTCCCTTCGCTATCGCCTGGAAGGGCTGGCCCCCGCCGCGCCGCTGCTCCTCCTCCTGGTCCTGCTCACGGCGGCGTTCGCACTGGTCGCGCCACGCAGCGACGCCATGGCGCTGCGCGGGCTGGCGCTCCCGGCTGACTACGCTGGCCCGCCCGCGCTGGTCGCAGCGAGCACCGACCACGGTCTGGTGCTGGTCCGCCTGGACGCCAACGGCGCGGAATCGATCGCGCATCTGCCCTACCTGACCCGCCCGGCACAGCTCCGCTTCTCGCACGACGGGGCATGGCTGGCCGTCGCGCAGGGCGGCGCCCTCCACCTGCTACCCACCGGAGACGCCGGTCCGCACATGCGCATCCCCATTGCCGATGGCGCCGACTGGTCGTGGTCCCCCGTCGCGCCGCTCCTGGCTTACACGGACGGTCGCGGCACGCTGTCCCTGGTCGATCCGAGCGCCCACCTGGAGACGGTGCTCGTGCCTGCCGGGGAGGGCGCGCGCGGCATGCCGGTCTGGTCGCAGGATGGGGCGAGCATCGCCTACACGGCCTATGGCACGCAGCCTGCCGCGTCGTCCAGCCTGTGGCGCGTGGACCCGCACACCGGCTTTCGCACGGAACTGGCGCGCGACCTCACCGCCGAGGCTGCGCTGTTGGCGCCCGCCGGGTGGACGTCGGACGGCACGGTGCTGCTCGCCTGGGACCGAAGCGCGCCCACCGCCGGGGACCGCCCCGCCCTCTACCGAGTGGATGCCATCGCGCATCACGTCGAGCCGCTGCATGGGTTTGCGCCGCTTCAAGGGGACGCCCTGGCCGGGTCATTGAACGCGCTCGATCGCGTGTTGGCCGCGCAGGGCGAAACGCTCGTCCTGGTCGACCTCATGGACGGGCGGACGCGCGCCCTGTCGCTGCCGCTCCCCCACCCGCAGGCGCTCGCCTGGTCGCCCACAGGCGCCTGGGCCGCGGCTATCATCCCCGGCACGCCGCAGGGTAAAGGGTTTTACCTGATCGCGCCACAGCGCGGCACGGTGCGCCCGATCCGGCTGCCCGGTGACGGGGCCGAAAAGGCGGTGGTCTGGGCCGGGGCGGAGCATTTATTCGTGATCCGTCAGGCCAGCGGCCGTGCTGTCAGTGAGTTGTGGTCCGTCGCGTTGACCGGCGACCAGCCGCCGCAGCGCATCCTGACCGGCGCCCGCCTGCCGGACATCGGCGATCCCGCCGGTTGGAGTTGGGAGGACGTCCTCGCTGTGCGCGCGCTGCCCGGCTAGTCCGTGCGGCACGCCGTGAGACCCCGTCAGTCGAACACGACCTGCTCGCGGATCGCGTCCAGCTTCGCCGGGCCGATGCCGGGCACTGCGTCCAGTTCCTCGAGGCTCGCGAACGGCCCGTGCTCGTCGCGGTAGTCGATGATCGCTTGCGCCAGCGACGGCCCGATCCCCGGCAGCGCCGCCAGCTCATCCGCCGTCGCCGCGTTCACGTGGACCAGCGGGGGCCGGTTTGGCGTGGGGGTGAGCAGCATCGCCCCCTCGCGCGGCGGTACGTAGACGTAATCGCCATCGTTGAGGATCTGCCCCAGGTTCACGCGTGACAGGTCGGCGTTCCGCGTCGCGCCGCCCGCCGCGTCGATGGCGTCCTGTACCCGGCTGCCCTGCGCCACCGTCACCAGCGTTTCCGGTCGCATCACCTCCCCGACGACATAGACGGTACAGGTGCCCGGCGTCGCCGTCACCACCACGGCGACCGGCATGAGGGGCGCGGGTTCGCCGCCCGGCTCCCGCGTTGGCACCTGCACCTGATCGCCGTCCACCAGCACCTGCGCCAGGTTGACCCGCGCCAGGTCGGCGGACTCCAGCGGCCCGCCCGCCGCCGCGATGGCCTCCCCCACGCGGCTGCCGAAGGGCAGCGTTACGAGTATTTCAGGCGTTCGCACCGCGCCGGTGATGTAGACCGTGTGCGGCCCCGGCGTTGGCGTGGCGGAAGGTACGGCGGTGGGCGCAGGCGGCACGATCCGGATCGTCACCGGCTCCGGCTGCCGCCAGAGCAGCACACCCACACCGGCCCCCAGTGCCAGCACGAACGCGGCGAAGATCAGGTGTTTCAGTCGTTCAAGGATGGGCTTGCGCGGAGCGGATTCAGACTCAGTTGATGCGGGCACGTCAAACCTCAAGCGGGCGATGCAAGCACAAATAACTTAAAGCGCAAACACTATTCACGCCAGCGGTGGAGCCGGGCGGCTCGCACCACACGCCTTTCAAATCGTTCCCCGGTCTCGACGTAGGGGCTGGTGAGGGGAGAAAAGTAGGGGCGGGTTCCAAAACCCGCCCGGTCGTCCAGTATGCTGACTGATGCTAATACGTGTCCGGCGCCGCGTTCGACGCCGTGCCCTGTCCCCTGGCCTGCTCGATGATCTGCACCCCGGCGCTGGCCCCGATCCGCGTCGCGCCCGCCGCCACCATACGCTGCACGTCGGCGTAGGTGCGGATGCCGCCGGACGCCTTCACGCCCATGTCTGGGCCAACGGTACGCCGCATCAGCGCGACGTCCGCTTCCGTTGCGCCGCCCGGCCCGAACCCGGTGGACGTCTTCACGAAGTCGGCGCCCGCCTCCTGTGCGACACGGCACGCCAGCACCTTCTCGTCGTCGGTCAGCAACGCCGTTTCCAGGATCACCTTGCACAGCGCGTTGCCGTGATGCGCCACCTCGACCACCGCCTCGATGTCGCGCCGCAGCAGGTCAACATCCTGCGACTTGATCGCCCCGACGTTCAGCACCATATCGATCTCGCCCGCGCCGTTCGCGATCGCCTGCCGCGCCTCGAACGCCTTCGCTTCGGGCGTTGTCGCGCCCAGCGGGAACCCGACGACCGTGCACACGGCCACGTCTCGCTCGCCGTCGAGCCGCTCGGCGCACAGCCGCACGTACCCTGGGTTGACGCACACGGACGCGAACTGGTAGCGCACCGCCTCGTCGCAAAGCTGCTCGATCTGGCTCCGGCTCGCCTCAGGCTTCAACAGCGTATGGTCGATCAGGCGTGCCACTTGCTCGGGGCTTAACTGGTAGGGAGCGTTTTCGGTCACCACTGGTCCTTTTCCCGCGTCCGATTATCCAGGTCAGGGCCGCACGCGTGCCGTGCCGGGCGGTCCATCCGGGCCTGTGCCCTGACAGCCCGGCGAAAGGCTATACGTTGAGCAGCACCGTGTACGGCGGCATCAGCGCCGCCCATGCCAGTTCCCGCATCCGGGTACGCTGGCTCTCGCGCCGCACTTCCCACAGGCTCGGTGCCGCCGGTCGCCACGCCGCTTCGGGCGGCTCACGCAGCGGCTCGTCCAGCACCCACATCCCGGAACGGTGCGCCAGCCGTCGCTCCAGCAGCGACCGCCGCACGCGGTCCCACGTCGTCACCGGGATCGCGCTGTGCAGCGCCTGCTCCACCAGCGCCTCGCGGATCAGGTTGTCCAGCACCGGGTCCGGCGTCAGCACGTTCGTCCGGCACGCCCACAGCAGGCGTTGTAACCACTTAAAGATAGCCATGTGCAACCTCAGGTAGCCAGGCCAGGTTGGAGCCGAGCTTTCGGCGCAGGTTCTCCCGCGCATAGTACAGCCGCGACTTCACCGTGCCAACGGGCAGATCAAGGATCTCGGCGATGTCCTGCAAGCTCAGGTTGTTCAGGTAGTACAGCACGATCACGACCCGCTGATCGATGCTCAGCGCCGCGATCGCCTCGCGTACTTGCTGCCGCATCTCGACCTGCTCCGCGACCCGGTCGGGCGCATGGCCCATCGGGCTAACCAGGTGATCGATCAGGTCGGAGCTGCGGCGGCGCTTCCCACGTGACAGCCACGAGTAACTCAGGTTCACCGTGACCCGGTACAGCCACGGCACCAACGGGCGGTCGCGGTCG
>CAZGLU010000042.1:9939-12869 GCA_964526095.1 uncultured Anaerolineaceae bacterium
CTACACGCTATCCTACACTCTTTCCCTACACGACGCTCTTCCGATCTAGTCCTGCAAGATGTCTTCGGCCACTGCCGGATCATGCACGATCGCGAGCGCCGTCCGGTAAACGCGCGCCCGGTACCGTTCAAACAGTTGGCCCAACGCATCAAGGTCTTCGTGTTGCAGACGCTCAATAAGCGCAGCGTCCGTTGGCCGGTGATCAGCGTCGAGCATAAGGGTCTCCGTCACTGAATGCTTTACGTGTGTCCGCGCCGCCGGTTCACAACACGGCGCGAACGGGCGCCAATTGGCCTTATCACACCCGCCGCTTCCCTCATCATTTCGATTGAGCCATCAATCGATCTGTGAAATTCTGCTTAAAAACGTCCGCGAAGGGTAGCAGATCTGGCCAATGTACCTTAAGATTATAAGACGAATTGCAAAATGCTCAAGGTTACAGGGGCACAGACGCGCGGGACCCGTCCGACAGTTTAAAGAATGCAGCAAGGGGTGTTGAATGCAGCAGTGTCCGAACTGTGGACATCAGAACCGCCCGGGCGTGGTATTCTGCGACAACTGTGCCGCTAACTTGCTCGGCGTTTCGGTCAGCACGAAATCCCTCGATCCCTCACGGCCCAACGGGCTTCCGGGACACGTGGACTCAAGCATCCTGCTCGATGTCAAGGTCGAAGGCACGGACCGGTTCGAGCCGGGCGATACGCTGCGCCTGGAGGTCGAAGGCAGCACCGACGCCATCCTGCTCACGCCCAAGCCCGAGACGATCTTCGGTCGGCGCGACCCGGCGACGGGCGCCATGCCCGACATCGACCTCACCCCGTTCGCGGGCTATCGCATGGGCGTCAGCCGCCGTCATGCTGCCCTGCGACATGGGGACGAGCACACGTTGGACCTGTGGGACCTCGGCAGCAGCAACGGCACGTTCCTGAACGGCCAGCGCCTCAGCGCCCACCGCCCCTACCGCCTGCGGGATGGCGACGAGATCCGCCTCGGGCAAATGGTCATCCGCGTCCATTTCGACCCGAAGCGTAAGCCCGCTGCGCCGTCCACGCCCTCACACGCCACCTCTCAGTCAGCGCAGCCGCCTTCAGAGCCACACGCGCCCGGCTCGCAAGCCGCGCCCCCGCAGCGACGGCCCCAAACGGGTACCCTGCTGCGACCGCCTTCCGGCCCGCGCCCGGTGGACAGCATGCCCAAGACCGGCGCGCTGCGCCCACCCAACACGCAGGATCTCGCCCATCATCGACCGTCGGCCAGCACCATGCCCGGCAACAACCGGCCCGCCCATCGCCCGGACGCGCCGCGCACCAACGAAAAACGCGACTGACCCCTGCATCCCGCCCGCGCGACCAGGTCCTTTTGCCACAGACCGGCCCAGGCGAGCGCGAGGGGCGATCCTCCCGCCTTTACCCCTCCAGGATCTGCACCACGTCCTGCCGCGCGCGGTTCGCCGCGTACAGCACGCGCCCCGGCTTCACCCCGCGCTGGACCAGCACCGCCAGCGCTGCCCGTCCAGCGGGATAGATCAGCATGATGCCCTCGTCCGACTCCAGCACCAGGCGCCCGACGTGCCCCTGCGCCAGCCGTCTCAACGTACGCTCGGCCAGCCCTAACAACGTGGCCGCCATCGCCGCAACCTGCGGTGAGCTGGTCGGGTTCTCGTGCGGCTGATCCCCTTCGCTGCTGGGATATGCCGCGACAAGCAGGCCGTCGCTGTTGACGATAACCGACGCCAAAATACCCGGCACCGCCGCGTGCATCGTGCGCAGGACGCGCTCAAGCGCCTGACTCCGGTATTCTGTGATCATGGCCTTCCCCTACGTGCTCTAGACCGTCCTGAGCATCGGCATCTTGATCCCGTGCCGGGCGGCGGCGGCGACCGCCTGTGGGTAGCCCGCGTCGGCATGGCGCACGATCCCCATGCCGGGGTCCGTCGTCAGCACCCGTTCCAGCCGCCGGGCCGCCTCAGGCGTGCCGTCCGCCACGATCACCTGCCCCGCGTGCTGACTGTAGCCGATGCCGACCCCGCCGCCGTGGTGGAAGCTGACCCACGTCGCGCCGCCGACCGCGTTGATCAGCGCGTTGAGGATCGCCCAGTCCGATACGGCGTCCGTGCCGTCCAGCATCCCCTCCGTCTCGCGGTTGGGGGATGCGACCGACCCGGCGTCCAGGTGATCGCGCCCGATCACGATCGGCGCGCTGACCTCGCCCGACGCCACCAGTTCGTTGAACGCCAGCCCGGCCCGCGCCCGCTCGCCGTAGCCCAGCCAGCAGATCCGCGCGGGCAGCCCCTGGAACTCAACTCGCTGCTGTGCCATCCGGATCCAACGCCCCAGGTGTTCGTCCTCCGGGAACAGGTCAAGGATCGCCTGGTCCGTCCGGTAGATGTCCTGCGGATCGCCGGACAGCGCCACCCAGCGGAACGGTCCCTTGCCCTCGCAGAACAGCGGGCGGATGTACGCGGGCACGAAGCCGGGATAGTCGAAGGCGTTCGCCACGCCCTCGTCGTAGGCGCGCTGGCGCAGGTTGTTCCCGTAGTCGAACACCACCGCCCCGCGCGCCTGGAAGTCCAGCATCGCCTGGCAGTGCACCGCCATCGCGCGGCACGCCCGCCGCTTGTATTCGTCGGGGTCGCTCTCGCGCAGCGCAAGCGCCGCCTCCAGCGACAGGTCGTGCGGCAGGTACGAGAGCGCGTCGTGGGCGGGGGTCTGGTCCGTCACCACGTCCGGCACGATGTCCATCCGCACCAGCCGGGGGAAGATCTCCGCCGCGTTGCCGATCAGCCCCACGGACAGCGGCTCTTGCGCCGCTTTCGCCGCCAAGACGCGCTCCAACGCGTCTTCGAGGTCGGTCGCCACCTCGTCCACGTAGCGCATCCGCAGCCGCCGCTCGGCCATGTACGGGTCCGCCTCGACCACCAGCGCCACGCC
>CAZGLU010000043.1:0-4037 GCA_964526095.1 uncultured Anaerolineaceae bacterium
GGCTGCGCCACCGCCTGTTCTACACGCACCTGCTGGCGCTCGTCCCGGACGCGATCCGCGTCCCGGTGTACATCACCGAGGCGGGGCCGGGAGATGGCCGCCGCGCGTTCGCGTGCGAGGACGTCGCACGCGATGTGGTCCAGTATACGCAGCAACTCGCCTTCGACCCGTACATCTGGGGCTTCCACCTGTGGAACGTCGGCCCGCCGGAGCCGCAGGGCGACGACTGGGTGGACGTGACGCCCTGCCTGCCGCTGATCGGGGAGGCGCTGCTCGGCTACTACGCCGGGCAATAGCGGGCAAGCCACCTGAGATGCAGCGAACAATACGCCCCGCTTAGGCCGCCATCAACGCCCGGCAGGCGGGTTGTTGGCCGGGGAAATCTGGCGGCGGGTGGGCCAGGATCGGCAAAAAAGCGGCCTCGCATGGGGGCCGCTTTCCGATCCGCTGCACAAGGGGGAGCGGAAGGCTTAATACCCGTAGGGCGTGACGGTCGGGAAGATGAACATCGTCGGCGTCGGGACCAGCGTCGGCGGGACCGGGGACGCGCCGAGCCACACGCGCCAACGGCTCTCGATCTCGTCCAGGGTCAGGCCGGTGACGGCCTCGAGCGCCGCGTCCCGCGAGGTGCCGCGCTTGAGCGTCTGGATCAACTCGCGGTGCCCGTCCAGCCCGTAGTTGTCCACGAACCACTTCCAGAACGTATAGCCGATGTCGTAGCCCCGCCGCGCGTTCTGCCCGCTGACGCCGGGGCCGGTGTCGGCCAGCAGCGCGGGCAGGCGGCCTGCCGCCGCCAACTCGCGCACGGACGCCTCGTAGTCGTACTGCTGGTTCAACTCAAAGAACGTAGCGTTGCCCTCGATGAACCACGATCCGGCGGTCATCAGCGTGAACTCGCTCTGGTAGAGGTGCGCGATCTCGTGCGGCACCGTCCCGGCGGCGAGGTCGTAGATGTCCCCGCGTGGGGATACGATCTGCACCGTCGCGCCCCAGTCGTCGCGCGTCGTGCCGATCACACGCGGATTCACGAGGCCCACGCGCCATTCGAGCCAGGCTTCCTGGTCGCCGAACAGGATCGCGCGCGGCTTGTAGGGCAGCAGGTCACCCCACGCCTGGCGGAAGGTCTCACGCAGCTCGGCCATCGCCTGGACCGTCAGCGGGCCGACTTCCTCCGGCAAGCCCTGCGTGAAGACGATGACATCCTCGCTCTCTGTGCGCGTCCATTCGCGGGAGTTGTCCTCATATTCGGCGTAACGCGGCTCCGTCTGGAAGAAGTTCCCCTCGGCGTCCGTCACGTCCCAGATGTAGGTCACACCGACCCACGGCGGCACGGCGTCGCTGCCCTGCACGACCCACTCCGCGACGAGCCTGCCGGTATCCGGGTCGATCTGCACAGGCCGGCTGCGCTGCGTGCCCGGCGCATGGGACCACACCACGCGCGCCCGCGTGATCGGGGCGGCGCTGCTGCTGATCTCGGCGGTGAAGGTGAAGCCGCGCGGATAGTTGCTCTCAAACGTCAGATCCCCGACGGTCCATTCCACGTCCGGATCGGCCTCAGCCGTGCCGGGCGGCTCGGCAGCCGCCTCCGGCTCGGCGGTGCGCACCGGCGCATCACCCTGCGCCAGGGCGGGCAGGCTGGCGAGGCCGATCAGGCTGGCGACCAGGATCAGCGCCACCAATGCGGCGAAGGGGCGCGTTAGCTGGGGGTCTCGTTTCATCGGTCGATTCGCTCCACGTGTACAGACTCCTTATAAGACGACAGCTTGCTAGGGTGTATTCCGTTCACTTCAACGCCTCGGCCCAGGCGGCCTGCAACGCGCCGAGGTCGGCGTAGATCCCATCGGCGCGGATCGTGCTGGCCTCCGCTTCCTCGCGGGAGGTGATGCCGGTCAGCACCAGCGCGGTCGGCAGCCCGGCGCGCATCCCGCCGAGGATGTCGGTGTCGAGCCGGTCGCCAAGCGCCAGGGTTTCCTCCGGCGCCGTGCCGAGGATCTCCCGCGCGACATCGAACATGGCAGGCTCCGGCTTGCCGATCACGGTCGGGGTGCAGTCCGTGGCGGCCTCGATGGCGGCGAGGACGCTCCCCGCGCCGGGCACCAACCCCTCCGGCGCGGGAAAGGTGCGGTCACTGTTCGTCGCGACGAACTCCGCCCCAGCACGGATGAGCAGCGTGGCCTGCTTGAGCATGGCGTAATTCACGTTGGTATCCAGCCCGACGACCACGACCTGCGCGCCCTCGGCGTCCTCCCGGTAGCCGCGCTCGGCCAGCGCCTGCCGGAGGCCCGTTTGCCCGATGATGTACACCGGCGTGCCGGGCGGGTAGCGGTGCGTCAGGTATTCCGCCGTGGCGACCGCCGAGGTGACGATGCGCTCGCGCGTGATCGGCACGCCGACCTGCGCCAGCTTCTCGACATACATCTCCGGCGTGTTCATGCTGTTGTTGGTCGCCACTGCGTAGGTGATGCCGTGCTCGCGTAAAAAGGTGAAGAACTCCGCGACGTGGGGCAGCGGCGTCGCCCCGCGCCACAGCACGCCGTCCAGATCGGAGATCACGGCGCGGATCGAGGGGAAATGGTTGATCATACTGTGGGCTTTCTCTGCATGCCGATCCTCATAACTCCTGGCACCTCAGGCTGATTATACCCATTTACGGCAGCGGTGCCGCGTTCGCCCGCGCGTGACGATCGACACCTTGCGCTTTTGCGCGCCGGGTGCTATCGTTTGGCATGAAGTTCGTCTTCCACTGCGGCGCTTCTGCCCCGGATGGCAAAGCGTCACGGTAGGCCCGTGATGGCGAAGCAGGTGCAAGTCCTGCGCTGACCCGCAACGGTAAGTGGACGGTCCCGTCCACAAGCCCGGTCGCCCGCCGCAGTGGAAACTGAGTTTCGACCTTCGCGGAGAGGGGTTGGAGCTTTCCCGGAGCCTGCCCGATCAGCGGCGCCGGTCCCGGCAAGCCCTCCAACCCGGTCCATCAGGCCGGGTTTTCTGTTTTCCCCCGCTCGCAAGCGTCGAACACGTGCAACGGACGCGTGATGGCAGTCGCTTCACCCCTCGACCCTCCTGCGGACGCCCGCCCGACCTTCCTGCTGGCCGGTCTGGGCGTGCTGCCACGCCTGGCGATCATCTGCGGCGTGCTGACGGCGGTGCTGCTCGGGGCGATGGTGTACGCCGCCGCGACCGGCTCCACCACGATCCCCTACGGGGACGTGGCCGACGCCCTGCTGCAATACGCCGGGGTCGAGCGCGGCATGGACGCCGCCTCCGCGACGTACCGCATCGTGACCATCGTGCGCCTGCCGGGGCTGATGGTCGCGGCGCTGGTCGGGGCGGCGCTGGCCTGCGCGGGCGCGGCGATGCAGGGCCTGTTCCGCAACCCGCTGGCCGACCCCGGCATCATCGGCGTGAGCGCGGGCGCCTCCTTCGGCGTGGTGCTGGTCATCACGCAGACGGCGGCCCTGGGCGACCTGTGGCTGCTGACTCGCGGGCCGCTGGCCGACGTGCTGTGGCGCGTGCCCGTCGCGGCCTTCGCCGGGGCGCTGATCGCGGCGCTGGTGGTCTACCTGCTCTCGCTGCAACAGGGACGCACCAACCTCGCCGCGCTGCTGCTGGCGGGCGTCGCGCTGAACTCGGTGCTCGGCGCGCTGACGTCCGTGCTGCTGCTGCGCTCGGCGGACGCCAGCGCCATGCGCTCGGTACTGTCGTGGGTGGTGGGCAGCCTGGAGGGGCGCGGCTGGGACTACTTCCGCGTCGCCGTGGGGCCGATCGTCGTCGCCGCCGCGCTGCTGCTGCTCTACAGCCGCGAGCTGAACCTGCTGACCATCGGGGAGGAGAGCGCGCAGTCGTTGGGCGTCAACGTCCCGCGCGTGCGGCTGATCCTGCTCGCCCTCAGCAGCCTGCTGACCGCCGCCGCCGTGAGCGTCGCCGGAACGATCGCGTTCGTCGGGCTGGTCGTGCCGCACATCCTGCGCCTGATCATCGGCCCGGACCACCGCGTGCTGCTGCCCAGATCGGAAGAGCACACGTCTGAACTCCAGTCA
>CAZGLU010000043.1:4047-12512 GCA_964526095.1 uncultured Anaerolineaceae bacterium
CGGACGCGGTCGCGCGGTCGATCATCGCGCCCGAACAACTGCCGGTCGGCACGGTCACGGCGCTGGTCGGCGGGCCGTTCTTCCTGTTCCTGCTGTGGCGCAACCGCCGCCGCATCGCCATCTTATGAGGGTCCGGACCATGTCTCAGCGCACCCCATCTCGCCCCGCCCTGCTGGCCCTCCTGCTGCTCGGGCTGCTGCTCGCCGCCGGGATCGCCACCGCCCAGGACGACGAGTCGATCCGGGTCGGCGTCGTGGTGAAGGGGCCGGACGGCGAGGCGCGGACGTACTGCGTCACGCTCGACGGCCCGGAGCCGACCGGGGCCGACGCGCTGGCCGCCACCGGCCTCGATCTCGTCTTCGAGGACACGTCGCAGGGGTCGGCCATCTGCCGGTTAGACGGTGTCGGCTGCACGCCGCCCGGCGACCTGTGCTTCTGCCAGTGCACCGGCGGCCCGTCGTGCGCGTATTGGGCCTACTTTCACCTGTCGGACGCCGGGACGTGGTCGTACGGTGTGACCAGCTCGACAAGCTATACGCTGGAGCACGGCGACGTCGAGGGGTGGTGGTGGCGCGACAGCGGCGCCGAGGACCGCACCCCGCCCCCCGCGCTGGCATTTGACGCGATCTGCGCGGACGATGCCGACCCCGCCTTCCCGCGCACCGTGATCGACGGCTTGGGCCGCGCGGTCACACTCGACGCGCCGCCGCAGCGCATCGCCTCGGTGACGCTCGGCTCGGACGAGATCCTGCTCGACCTCGTCGGCCCCGACCGCCTGCTCGGCGTGTCGTACTTCGCCGCCGATCCGGGCATCAGCAACGTCAGCGACCGCCTGGACGGGATCGAGCATACGGACCTGTCCGGCGAGCCGGAGCGCCTGATCGGGCTGGACGCGGACCTCGTCGTGCTGGCGAGCTACAGCAACGCCGCCGTGCTCGACCAGCTTGAGGACGCGGCGGTGCCGATCTTCGTGCTGGCGGACTTCAACACCATCGAGGACCTGCGCGCCAACATCCGCCTGCTGGGCGAGGTCACGGGCGAGGAGGCGCACGCCGAGGACCTGATCGCGGAGATGGACGCCCGGCTGGAGGCGGTGGCGGAGGCCGTCGCCGGGCAGGAGCCGGTCCGCGCGCTGTATTATGAGCCGGGCGGCATCACCTACGGCCCCGGCAGCACCGTTGACGAGATCATGACGTTGGCGGGTGGGATCAACGTCGCCACGGAAGCCGGCCTCGGCCCCTACCCGCTGGTCGATCCGGAGTTCGTGCTGGCCGCCGATCCGGACGCCGTGCTGCTCGGCGGCTGGTTCGGAGATGCAGGCGACTCGACCGCGTGGTTCACGTCCGACCCGGCCTTCAGCACGCTGCGGGCCGTGCAGGAGGGCCGCGTCTACCCGATCAGCGCCGCGCACATGACCAACGTCAGCCACCACATTGCGACCGGCGTCGAGGACGTGGCGCACGCCCTGTACCCGCAGGCATTCCCCGACACCGCCCCGGAAGCGACCGAGGAGAACACCGATGATCACATCGACTGAGCGCGAAGCGAAGCGGACGGCCCCCGCCCCCGGCCGGTATCTGCTGCACGGCGAGGGGATCGCCGTGCGCCGCAACGGGCACACGATCCTGCGCGGGGTCACGTTTGGCGTCGCGGCGGGCGAGCTGGTGGCCCTCGTGGGGCCGAACGGCGCGGGCAAGTCCACACTGCTGAAGGCGGTCGGCGGGCTGTGGCCGGACGTCGAGGGCGACGTGACGCTGCTGGGCCGCCCGCTGAGCCACTATTCCACGCGCCAGGCCGCGCGCATCGTGGCGCACGTGCCGCAGATCACCGCGCTGGACTTCTCGTTCACCGCCGAGCAGATCGTGATGATGGGCCGCAACCCGCACCTGGGCCGCTTCCAACTGGAGACGGAGCGCGACCGGCGCATCGTGGCCCGCGCGATGGAGCGCACCGATACCACGCACCTGGCCGACCGCCTGATCAACACGCTCAGCGGCGGCGAGCGTCAGCGCGTGCTGATCGCGCGGGCGCTGGCCCAGGAGCCGCGCGTGCTGCTGCTCGACGAGCCGACCGCCAACCTGGACGTGCAGCACCAGCTCGGCGTGTTGGGCCTGCTGCGCGACCTGATCGAGCAGGACCAGCTCGGCGTCGTCGCGGCAGTGCACGACCTGGAAATGGCCGCGCGTTACTGCGACCGGCTGGTGCTGCTGCATCACGGCGCGGTGCTGGCCGAGGGCGTGCCGGATGCCGTGCTGACGCCCGACCACCTCGCGGAGGTGTACTGCGTCGAGGCGCAGCCCTACCGCGACCCGATCACCGGGTACCTGCGCCTCGCGATCCGGGACGGTGGGGTAGCGCCAGCGCACGGCGGAGCGCATCTGTCCGCCGTGCGGAATTGACCTCACCCCCCGGCCCCCTCTCCAATCAAGTTGGAGAGGGGGAGCCAGAGCATGATTTTTCGTCTAAGTTGGCAGGGGCGACCCAAGGCTCGCCCGCCCTGCCCCCGGCGCGGCAGCTTCCGGCTAACCGCTATCCGCTAACCGCTAATTGCCAACAGCTAACAGCTAACGGCTGCCTCTCCGCTACCAGCGGTGATGCACCTGCGGGCGGATCAGGCGGTCGTACACGTCGCGCACGATCGCCATCTGATCCTCGGTGAGCGGCGGCAGGTCGGCGGCGCGGATGTTATCGAGTGCCTGGTCGGGGCGCTTCGCGCCGGGGATGACGCACGTCACCGCGTCGAACATCAGGATCCAGCGCAGCGCAAGCTGGGCCATCGTCGCGTTCTCCGGCACCAGCGCGCGCAGTTCCTCGACCGCCTGCAAGCCCGTCTCGTAGTCCACCCCGGAGAACGTCTCGCCCTTGTCGAACGCCTGCCCATCGCGGTTGTAGTTGCGATGATCATCCTCGGCAAAGGTCGTCTGGCGCGTCATCTTGCCGGTGAGCAGACCGCTCGCCAGCGGCACGCGCGCCAGGATGCCGACTTGCCGCCGCTTCGCCTCCGGGAAGAACAACTCGGCGGGGCGGTGGCGGAACATGTTGAAGATGATCTGCACCGTCTTGACGTTCGGGTACTCGATGGCCTTGAGCGCCTCCTCGACCTTCTCCACGCTGACGCCGTAGTGCTTGATCTTGCCCTGCCGCGTCAGGTCGTCCAGGATGTCGAAGACCTCCGGCATGTAGTACACGGCGGTCGGCGGGCAGTGAAGCTGCACGAGGTCCAGGCTGTCCGTGTCGAGGTTGCGCAGGCTGCGCTCGATGAACGCGGTCAGGTTCTCGCGGTTGTAGCCCTCCGCGACGTGCGGATCGAGGCGGCGCCCTGCCTTCGTGGCGACGTACACCGTCTCGCTGCGCTCCTTGAGCACCCGCGCGATCAGCCGCTCGCTGTGCCCGTCGCCGTACACGTCCGCCGTGTCGATGAAGTTCACGCCGTTGTCGATGGCGGTGTGCAGCGCCGCGATCGACTCGTTGTCATCGACCTTGCCCCAGGCCGAGCCGATCGCCCACGCGCCAAAGCTGACCTCGGACACCTTCCACCCGGTGCGCCCCAGTTCGCGGTACTGCATCTGGTTCTCCTTTTGTGCGTGCTGTCACAGTTGGCGTTGTTACACCAAGTATAGCGTATACGCGCCCCCGCTGGCGCCGCTGACGAAGCGGCCCGCCCTCCCCGTATAACGCCATAGGCGTTTTGACCGCCGCGTGGGGTTTGTTATGCTTACAGGACGAACAACACGCCCCTCAGCCACAATTGGAGCTGCACAAATGGAAGTTGAATCCACCACTCAAGGGACCGGCGCCGAGGCCGTCGTCTGGGATCTGAGCGATCTCTACGCCAGCCCGGATGACCCGGCCATCGCACGGGACATCGAAGCTATCGACCGGCGTGCCGACGAGTTCGCCGCCCGCTACCGGGGCAGGGTGGCGACGCTCGACGCCGAGGAACTTTACGAGGCGATCCGGGAATTCGAGGCCCTCAACGAGGACGCCAGCAAGCTCGCCTACTACGCCCATCTGCTGTGGTCCACCGAGACGACCAACCCGGCGTACGGGGCGCTGCGCCAGCGCATGACGGAGTGGGGCGCGCAGTTGGAGCAAAAGGTGGTCTTCTTCGAGCTGGAATGGACCAACGCGCCGGATGACTTCGCGGCCCGCATGATCGCGGACCCCACCACCCGCCGCTACCGGCACTGGCTGGAGACGACGCGCCGCTACCAGCCCCACCGCCTGACCGAGCCGGAGGAAAAGATCCTGGCCGAGAAGGCCGTGACCGGCAGCGAGGCATGGGTGCGCTTCTTCACCGAGCTGATGGGCGCGACGCGCTACCCGCTGGACGGTGAGCAGCTCACCCAGTCGCAGATCCTCGCCAAGCTGTACGAGCCGGACCGCGAACTGCGCCAGCGCGCCGCACGTGTCTTCACCGAGACGCTGCGCGAGAAGCTGCCGATCCTGACCTACATCTTCAACACGCTGGCCGCCGACAAAGCCTCCGACGACCGGCTGCGCAAGTACCCGACTTGGATCTCGGCGCGCAACCTGTCCAACGAGGTCAGCGATGAGGTGGTGGACGCGCTGATCGAAACCGTCACGTCGCAGTACGGCATCGTCGCGCGCTACTACAACCTCAAGCGCACGCTGCTCGGCCTGGACGTGCTCTACGATTACGACCGTTACGCGCCGCTGCCCGCTGCGGAGGGCGACTACCGGTGGGACGAGGCGCGGGCGATCGTGCTGAGCGGCTACAGGCGCTTCCACCCGGAGATGGCCGCGATCGCGGAACGTTTCTTCAACGAGCGCTGGATCGACGCGGCACTGCGCCCCGGCAAGCGCAGCGGCGCCTTCAGCGCGCAGACCGTGCCCTCGGTGCACCCCTACATCCTGATGAACTACACCGGGTCGGTGCGCGACGTGATGACGCTCGCGCATGAGCTGGGCCACGGCGTGCACCAGTACCTCTACCGCGAGCAGGGCATGTTGCAGGGGCACCCCCCGCTGACGACGGCGGAGATGGCGTCCGTGTTTGGCGAGATGCTGGTCTTCAACGACCTCATGAGCCAGGAGGACGATCCGCGCGCGCGGCTGGCGATGCTGGCGCACAAAATCGAGGACACGTTCGCCACGGTCTTCCGCCAGATCTCGATGAACCGCTTCGAACACGGCCTGCACACCGCCCGCCGCGAGGAGGGCGAGCTGCCCAGCGAGCGCATCAACGCGATCTGGCTGGAGACGCAGCGCGCCATGTTCGGGGACAGCGTGCAGATGACCGACGACTACAGCCTCTGGTGGAGCTACGTGCCGCACTTCCTGCACACGCCCGGCTACGTCTACGCCTACGCCTTCGGTGAACTGCTGGTGCTGGCGCTGTTCGCCCGCTACCGCCAGGAAGGGGACTCCTTCGCGCCGCGCTACATCGACGTGCTGCGCAAGGGCGGCTCGGACTGGCCGGAGAAGGTGCTCGCGCCGATGGGTGTTGACCTGACCGACCCCGGCTTCTGGCGTGAGGGCGTGCGCGAGATCGAGGCGCTCGTGGCCCAGGCCGAGGGGCTGGTAGCGGAGATCGGCTGACGCGCCGCACACGACACGATCCACGCCCCGGCGGGTACGTCGGGGCGTGTTGATCGCGGCGCTGGTGGTAGCATCGCGGGACGAAGGAGCCAGGAGGCGCGGCAGATGAAGACCGAAAAAGAGAAGATGTTGAGCGGCGAGCTGTACATGGCGGCGGACCCGGAACTCACCCGCGAGCGGCAGCACGCACGCCGTCTGACCCGGCTGTTCAACCAAACGCTCGAAACCGAGGAGGCCGAGCGGGCGCGGCTACTAAAGGAGTTGTTTGGCTCGACCGGGGAGCACGTGTACGTCGAGCCGCCGTTCCGCTGCGACTACGGCTATAACATCCACGTGGGCGAATACTTTTTCGCCAACTTCGACTGTGTGTTCCTCGACGTATGCGAGATCCGGATCGGGGATTACTGTTTCATGGGGCCGGGCGTGCACATCTACACCGCAACCCACCCCATCGACCCGGTCGAGCGCACGCAGGGCGCCGAGTACGGGATCCCGGTGCGCATCGGTCACAACGCCTGGATCGGTGGTCGGGCGCTCATCAACCCCGGCGTCACGATCGGGGACAACGTCGTGATCGCGTCCGGCGCGGTGGTCACGCGCGACGTGCCGGATAATGTCGTGGTCGCTGGCAGCCCGGCGCGGATCATCAAGCAGATAGCCGGGTAGCGGCCCTCGCCGCCCGGCCCGGCGACATGCGCGCGTCCAAACACAGCGCCCCGGCCAGGCTCCGGGGCGTCTTCGTCGCGGGCCGCGCCACCGGCTCACCGCGACTTCTCCCGCCGTCCGAGCACCCGGCAGGGGCGCGCACCTGTGACGTTCGTAACAATAGAAGGCGAGCTTTCTCACTGCTCCCATCGGGCCGCAGTCTCTATAATTGCGACAGGTTCTCAATGAGAATGATTCGCATTTGTGCGCCGCACAACTCGCGTACCCATCCAGTCAGGTGGCGTTCATGCTCAAAGTTCCCCGTGACAAGCTGCTGCCCTCCCGCCGAAGCACACGAAATGGCCACGCCAGCCGGGAAGACGATCACCGCGCGCCAAACGCCGGGCTGGAACACTGCACGCCCGGCGTAGACTGTGAAACCTGCCCGAACCAGGCCGCCGATGGCCCGACGCTGCCGCTGTGTCTGGTGAAAGCCGGGGGGCGCGCCATCGTGGACCACGTCTACGAGGGGCGCCGCTGCCGCAAACGCCTGGCCGACCTGGGCCTCGCGCCCGGCGTGGAAGTGTCCGTGCTGCGCGCCGCCTACGGGGCCGGGCCGATGATCGTGGCCGTCCGGACGGACGCGCGCCTCGCGCTCGGCTGGGGCATGGCGAACAAGATCCATGTCCGGGTCCTGGACTGACGACAGGTGAGCCACCCCATGAACTTGAACCCGACCATCGCCCTCATGGGCAACCCCAACGCCGGTAAGAGCACGATCTTCAACGCGCTGACCGGCAGCAACCAGCACGTCGGCAACTGGCCGGGCAAGACCGTCGAGCGCAAGGAGGGCACGTTCACCGTAGACGGCCTGACGCTCAACGTGGTTGACCTGCCCGGCACGTACAGCCTGACCGCCTTCTCCCCGGAGGAGAAGATCGCGCGGGATTACCTGCTCGACGCCCGGCCCGACGCCGTGATCGCGGTGGTGGACGCCGGTAACCTGGAGCGCAACCTGTACCTCGTCGTGCAGATCCTGGAGCTGGGCATCCCCGTGATCATCGCGCTGAACATGCTGGACATGGCCCAGGCGCGCGGCCTGCGCATCGACGTGGACCGCCTCGCCGCCCGGCTGCACGTGCCCGTCGTCCGCACCATTGCGACGCGCGGCGAAGGGCTGGACGCCCTCCAGCGGACCGTCGCCCAGATCGTGCGCGAGCGCATGCGCCACCCCCATCACACCCATGCACCGAAGAAGGGAGCCACGCTCGAATACCATGAGCTACCCCGCTGCCCCAAATGTGGCTGATCCCATAACGAGCGCCCCGGCGAGGGCCGATTCCGCACCCCCGGTCGATTATGGCCCCCACCTGGAGGCGGAGATCGCCGTGCTGGTGGCCGCCATCGAGAACCGGGCCGCCCTCGTGGAGTTGGCGTCGCCCCGCTGGCTGGCGATCAACCTGCTGGAAGGCGACACCGACCTCGCGGCCCGCGTCGCCCAGGTACCGGGCGGCCTGGCCGTGCTGGAGACCGTGGAGCAGATCGGCGCGCGGGTGGCGGCGACCCTGGGCGAGGACGTGGACACGCTGATCGCGGACCGGCGCTATGCATTCATCTCCGGCGTGGTCGAGGCCGCCGTGGACCGCCCGCCGGGCGCCAGCATCACCCGCTCGGACCGCGTTGACCGCTTCGCCACGCACCCCTGGCTCGGCGTCCCGATCTTCCTGGCGCTGATGTGGGGCATCTTCCAGATGACGGCCAACGTCTCCAGCTACTACGTGGACTGGATCGACGGGGTGGTGGCCGGGCCGGTCTCGCGTTGGGTCGTGGCCGCGCTGGGCGCGCTCGGGCTGGGCGGCACGTGGGTCGAGTCGCTGCTGGTCGAGGGCGTGATCGCGGGCGCGGGCGGGATGCTGGTCTTCATCCCGGTGCTGATGTTCCTGTACTTCTTCCTGGCCGTGCTGGAGGACTCCGGCTACATGGCGCGCGCCGCGTTCGTGATGGACCGCTTCATGCAGCGCCTGGGGCTGCACGGCAAGAGCTTCATCCCCCTGCTGGTCGGCTTTGGCTGCTCCGTACCGGGCATCTACGCCACGCGCACGCTCGAAGACCGCCGTGACCGGATCATGACCGGGCTGCTCGTGCCGTTCATGAGCTGCGCCGCTCGCCTGCCCGTCTACGTGCTGATCGGCAGCGCCTTCTTCGGGGCTGCTCGCCAAGGAGGTCGTCGTCAGCACGCTCGGCCAGGTCTACGCCGT
>CAZGLU010000044.1:0-7589 GCA_964526095.1 uncultured Anaerolineaceae bacterium
GCACGTCGCCGGGTAGCGCGTCTCGAACGGCTGCCAGACGTGCGCCTCCGCGAGCGGCGCCCCGTCCGGGCGGACCAGCAGCGCCGAGAACCAGTACGGCGTCGTGACCTGCGCGCGTGGCTCCCAGGCCAGCGTGAGCGCGATCGCGTCGCCGTCGGCGGCGGCGTCCCATCCCACCAGCCGCAGCGGGCCGAACGCCACATCTGCCGCCCGTTCGACCGCAGCGGCGGCGGGCGGGTCCGGCGGGGGCGTGAAGTCGGTGTCGATCACGTCCAGCGTGGCGGCCAGCACGACGAGCAGCACGGCCTGTGCGGCGGTGATCGCGGCCCAACCGGCGCGGTCCCGACCGGGGGCGCCCAACGCCTCCGCCGCCGCGATCAGGGCGAAGGGCGCGAAGAACAGCCATACGCGCCCCGTCTCGCCGCGCGCCGTGCCGCTGAGCACCAGCACGGCCAGCGTGAGCGTCAGCGCCAGCGCCAGGACCGTCCCGCGCGTTCGCGGGCGGGACCCACGCCGGGCGGCGGCCAGCAGCCACAGCGCGACCAGCGGCGGCCCGGAGAACAGCGCCCACTCCCAGGCGTGCAGCCACAGCCAGGGCAGGTAGGGGCGGTCCAGGTCGAGGTGGTTGCCCATCGCGGCGCTGACGATGGCGAGCGGGCTGTGCCCTACGGCGACCCACGCCGCCAGCCACGGCAGCGCGAACCCGGCACCGACCCACAGCCCGGCCACCACCGGGCGGGACCAGGGCGCAGGGTCCGGCGCGCGGCGCTCGATGAGCAGGTAGGTGAGCAGCGTGTAAAACCCGAACAGGACGGGCAGCGGCACGGTCGAGAGGTTGGCGAAGGCCAGCAGGCCCGCCAGCGTGCCCGCCGTGATCAGCGCGACGGTGGGCACCGGCGCCGGGATGGTGCGGTCCAGCCCGATCAGCAGCAACCAAAACGCGCCGAGGCTGAACAGGGGATAGGCGGTGTTCCACGTCGGCGCGAAGAGCGCCAGCGCGGGCACCAGCGGCCACCACAGCGCCGCCGCCCGCGCCGGACCCGGCCCGACCAGCCGCCGCGCGACGCCGTACAGGGGCAGGGCGGCCAGCGCGGCCCACAGCGGCATCAGCATCCCGAACCAGGCGGAGGCCCACTCCCCGGCGCTGTAGCCGAGCAGGGCGTAGTTGTGGCACTGGTAAGGCAGCAGCCGGTCGCGCAGCGGACCCGCCAGCGCGGGCAGGCGGTCCAGCACGGCGTCGAGGCCCGCGTAGGCCAGCGGCAGGCCCGGCGGGCTGAGCGCGATATGGTGGTTGCCGACCTCGTCCATGCGCGCCATGACGTCCGGCCAGTCGTGCCACGCGTCGCCGCCCCAGTCGATCACGGCGCCCGCGTGGTGCTGCCCGGTCGTGAACGGCGCCGCCGTGCGCGCGAACAGCTCATACAACACGTCGTCGTGCCGCACGCGGATCACCAGCAGCGGCAGGACCGTCGCGCCGAGCACGGCCCATGCCAGGACCGGCCCCGCACGCCCCGACCGGCGTAGGAGCAGCCACGCGCCTGCGCCGTAGAGCGCGGCCCCGGCCACCAGCGGCAGCACGCGGCCCAGGGCCACCGGGTCGTAGGGCCAGCGCCAGCCGTAGCCGCCGCGCAGGAATGGGATCGCGTCGAGCGCCAGGATCAGCGCCAACAGCAGCGCGCCCGCCGTGATCGGGGGCACCGGGCGCGGGATGGTGCGGTGCATGAAGGTATGCGCGTCCTCTCCAACGAGCCGCAACCGCTTGAGTATACCGTGAATGGGCCGGGAAACAGGATCAGGGAATCGGGAAAGATGAAGGCAGGGCCGCTAGGACTGCACGATCACGGGCGTGCCGATCTCGGCCCAGTTGTAGAACCATTCCGCTTCGGGGGTGGGCAGGTTGACGCAGCCGTGGCTCATCGGTTGGCCGAAGTTGTTGTGCCAGTACGTGCCGTGCAGCCCGTAGCCCTCGTAGAAGTACATCACGTAGGGCACGCCGGGCAGGTAGTAGCCGGGGCCGGACATCGTCTGCGAGGGGACCTTGTGATAGACCGCGTACTCGCCCGTTACGGTCGGCGTAGCGGGCAGCCCGGTGGAGGCGAGCACGCTCCGCACCAGCCGCCCGTTCTCGTAGGCGTAGACGCGCTGCTCGTTCAGCCGCACCACGATCTGCTTGGGGGGGCGCAGCGGCCCGTCCCGCGCGTAATCGAACGGCTGCGGCCCGCTGATCGGGTATACGGGCCGGTTGACGGGCACGATCAGGCTCTGCCCCACGCTCAGGCGGTCCGGGTTAGGGAGGGCGTTCAACACGGCGAGGTCGGCCCATGTCGTGCCGTAGCGCCCGCCGATCTTGATCAGGTTCTCGCCGGGCTGGACCACGTGCCGCGCTCCGGCGGCCGCGATCAGCGCGGGGGACAGCACCAGCGGCTCCGGTGCGGCCTCCTGCGCGGGCTGATCCTCCCCGACGTTCCGCCCGACCGCGCCATCCTCGGTCGTGATCTCCTCGGTGCCGACCGGCTCCGGCGTCGCGGTGTCGGCGGGTTCCGGGGTGGCCTCGCCGGTCAGCAGCGCCGGATCGACCCGGCAGGGCCGCGCCCCGCCGTTGAAGCCCACCGCCGACGTGAGCGGCGTGATCTCGCCCGTCTCGACGTTGAGCAGCACGACCGGCACATCCGGTCCTTCACCCACGGAGGCAAGCAGGTGGGCCTCGTCCGCCCACGACCACGCCACGTCCGCGCCCGGCTCGGCCCGCAGCATACGCGGCTCCGGCAGCTCGAAATCCAGCAGGAACAGCGAGCTTGTGCCCGGATCGTTCAGGTCGGTCCACGAGCTGTAGGCGATGCGCTCGCCCAGCGGGTCAAAGACCGGCCAGATCTCGTTGCCGTCGCTCAGATCGGGCGGCAGCAGGGGGAACTCGCCCTCGGCCTCGCCCTCGACGATGGTCAGGAACAGGTCCCACGTGCCTTCCTGGTCGGTCGAGAACAGGAGTTGCTGGCCCTCCGGCCCCCACGAAGGGGAGGTGTCGCGCCCCAGGCCGGTCGTCAACTGGCGCGGGTTCCCGCCGTCGGCGTCCATCAGCCAGATCGTCGGGACGCCCTGGTTGCGCGTCGAGACGAACGCGATCGTGCGGCCATCCGGGCTGAAGATCGGCGCGAAATTCATGCCCTCGGAGGCGGTGAGCTGGACCGGCTCGCGCTCCCCGAAGCGCAGCGCGTAAAGCTGGAAGTTGCCCGTCGCGTCGGAGGTGTAGACCACCGTGCGCCCATCCGGCGAGCAGGTTGGCTCGCGCTCGTTGGCCGGGCTGTCGACCACGGGCAGCTCCGTCCCGTCGGGCGCGCGCAGGAAGATGTCGTCCGATCCGCCCCGGTCGCTGTAGAAAATGAACTGCGTCGCCGGCCCATCCGCCGCGCTCTCGGTCGCATCGGCGTCCGCGCCCTCCGGCGGCGCCTCGGTTGCCTCAGGCGTGGACTGCTGCGCGGCGGCGACCTTCGCCGGGGCGTACATGGCGGACGGGCTGGCCACCGCCAGGGCCAACACGAGGCAGGCCGCACACAAAACGGCGAGCGAGATCCGGGTTCGTGGGGGGACACGGTTCAACACGGGCGCGCCTCCGGGTCGGGTAGCTGCCGTGGCAGGCAGGGTGACGTAACACCATTTTAGAAGCGCGTGACGGCTTTGACCACTGCCCTCCTGTACTACCCCGACCGGGGCGCGTACCGGCGTTTGAGTACTGGTGGGCGTGGTGGGCGTTTAAAACGGTGAAAGCGCCGGGAACGCCGACCCCAGCGCTTTCAGACTAAATAGGAGGAGAAGAAGAGAGTTCGCCCTTCACTGCCCCTAGTTTACGAGGGACCCCGCCGGGTGGCATAATGCCTGCTCTGCGCTCGGCCTACGCCCAACCTACGGATCCCCTGCCGCCGCCCTTCGTCACCGGGCGTTTAAGCGACGCCGGGAGGCCGCCGGAACGGTTCACAACCGGGAGTCACAACTGGAAGATGAAGCGCAGGCTGACGAGGAGCAGGAACGCCCCATACAGCCGCTTGATCGTGGTGGAGGGGAGGCCCAGGGCGAGGCGTGCCCCGCCGAAGGCGCCGCCGATCAGCCCCAGGGCGACCAGAAGCGTAGCCGGGAGGTCGATCTTTCCGGCCTCGTAGTACGACAGCACCGCGCCGATGGCAACCGGCGGAAGCTGGGCGGCCAGGGACGTGCCCACGGCTGCCTTCTGATCGTAGTTCAGCAGGCCCACCAGCGCCGGGACGATCACCAGCCCGCCGCCGATGCCGAACAGCCCGGAGGCGATACCGGCTGTGCCCCCCACACCCAGCATCAGGTACCAGGGCGCGCGTTTGGCGGCCACGGCCTCCTCCGGCGGGTTCCCGGTCAGATGTGGGGCCGCGTGCCGCGCGGCCCACAGCTTGCGCGGCTCGATGAAGCGCCACCCGACGTAGATCAGAAAGAGGCCGTAGAGGCGTTGCAACGTGTCGCCGGGCAGCCCCAGCGCTACCTCCGCGCCGAGCAGGCTGCCTCCGATCAGCCCGAGCGCGATCAGCGTCGCCGGGACTAACTGGATATAGCGGGCATGGTAGTAGGCCACGACCGCGAAGATGCTCACGGGCGCGATCTGCGCGGCCAGCGACGTGCCCACGGCCTGTTGCAATTCAAACGTCAGGATGATGCTCAACGCGGGGACGATCACCACGCCGCCGCCGATGCCGAACATGCCGGATAGCAGCCCGGCGGCCAACCCCACGATCACCAACGCCCATGCATGTTCGGGCATAGCAGGCTCCCTCACCCCTTCTAAAACGGCGTGACTGCGCGGCGGTCGGGCCGGTCAGAACAGCGCGATGTCGAACAATTCGTACAGCAGCAGCGCCACGACGCCGATCAGCACGAGCAGGATGCCCGCCAGCAGCAGCCACGACAGCGCCTGCGCCCGCTCGGCCTGCACGTCGACGGATTCCAGGGCGTTCGCCTCAACTGTGCCCGTCGCCAGGACGCGGTACAGCGCCGCCGACTCGCGGTCGAAGACGCGGTAGTGCGCGGGCAGCCAGTAGTACACCTGGGTGCGCGTCATCTGGTAGCGCACCATCAGCAGCCCCTCCAGCGCGTCGATGACCAGCGTCTGTTCGGCGCGGCGCGGGTCGAACAGGTTGAACATCTGGATGCGCTGCGCGCGCAGGCCGTGCGGCCCGGTGTCGATCAACTCGAAACGGGCGACCTTGAAGAAGTCCGCTGCCCGTGACGTCAGCTCCTCGATGGGCAGGATCATCGGCAGCACGTAGTTGATCTGGATCCGGTCCTCGCGCCAGCAGCGTTCCGAGGGGAGCGAGCCGGGCAGCAGGTCCGGCTTGACGACCGGCGGCGGGTACTCGATCGTGAGCGGGCGCATCGGCGCGCCGGTCGCCTTGAGGTGCTGTACGAGGTCCTCGACGGCGAGCAGGAAGCGCCCCCGGAAGTCCACGCGGGGCAGGGGCTGGAGCAGCTTCGGGATGTCGCATGTCTCGTGGATGACGACGATCACGTGCTTGCGCATGCCAAGCGCGCGACCCCAGTCCCGCAGCAGGTCGGGGGCAGCGGTGGCTTCCGGGCTGAGGATGGTGATCACGTGGCTGGCCGCCTCCAGCGCCGCGCCGGCATCGGGCGGCGGCTCCGCGTCGGGGCGCACGGCTTCCAGCGCGCGCCACACGATCAGCCCGCGCTGCTGTAACTGCACGCCCAACTGCCGCGCGAACGGCGCATCTTGCGGGGCGTGGGACAGGAAGATGTGGGGGGCCATCCGGGCGATCCTTCACTGGCACCAGCACAGGCGCAGGTACGGGCGGATTGTAGCGCGAAAGTGGCGCATTGTGAACCGTGCGGCGCACGCCCGGCCCGTGCTGACGCCGCAACCGGAGGATGACGCCCTCCCGGATCGCTGCTAAACTTAGGGGCGGAGACGCTGTGATGGTCACGGGAGTGTAGCGGACTCGATGGACTGGAAGCGACTGGCGGCCGGGCTGCTCGTGCTGGGGGTGATGCTCGGCGCCGGGCCGGTGGGCCGTGCATCCGCGCAGGATGAAAGCTGGCTCATTGGGCAGGTCAACAATCTGCGGGCCGGGCTGGGGCTGGGCGGCGTCGTGCCGAACGCGGCGCTGAACGCGGCAGCCGCACAACACAGCGCGTACATGGCGACGACGTGTGACATCTCCCATACCGAGGCGGACGGCTCCACCCCGGTCAGCCGCGCCCGTGCCCACGGTTACGGCGGCCACGTCAACGAAAACATCTACGGCGGGTCCAACGCCCAGGCCCAAAACGCCTGGACCTTTTGGGTGAACTCCGGCCCGCATTACACGCCGATGGTGCAAAGCGACGTGACCGAGATCGGCATCGGGATCGCCAGCGGCCCATGCGGGCACTTCTTCACGATGCTGCTTGGCTCCGGTGGAGGCGTCGCCGCGCCCCCGCCCCCGGAGCCGCCCGCCGCCGCCCCGGCGGAGGTGGCCGGCCCGGCTCCAGCGCAGGAGGTGGCGGTTGCCGCGCCGACGCAGCGCCCTTATGTGCCCCCCGCGCCGGATCGTTCCCCGACGCCGACGATCCCCACGCTGACGCCGTCCGCCACCTGGACGATCACGCCGACCCATACGCCCTCGCCCACGGGCACGCAGCAGCCACCGACCCCAACGCCGATCATGCTGCCGACCGTCGCAGCGCCGGACCAGCCCACGGCGGTCGCGGTTGCCGCGTCACCGACCGACGCGCCGCCCACCGCCTCACCCACCGTGACGCCCGCCCCGACCGAGCCGCCGCCCGCGCGGCAGCAGGCAGTGGTGGGCGGCGGGTTCGCGGTCCGGGACTTGTTACCGTTTGCGCTGCTCGGCCAGGTCGTGTTGATCGGCCTGGCGGGATATGTTTACTTCCGCCAGCAGCGGCCCTGAGCCGTCGGCGCGGACGACTGCCCCCGCCCGGCCCCAGGACCGGCGGGCGGCCTCACGTGACCCTTAGGCAGTAGGATGGAATGACGATGGCTGCTACGCCCGACGTGATCCCGGTGTTGATCACCGTGAGCTTCCCCCAGGAGACGCTTGATGCGTTCAGAGACGTCTCCGAGCGGTTGGAGATCCTGTTCCACCCGGCCCGGCAGACACAGGATGTACCGGCCGAGGCGTGGGCCAGGGCGGAGATCCTCTACACCGGCGACGTGGTGCCGGAACCGGCGATGGCGCCGAACCTGCGCTGGATCCACACCCATTCTGCGGGCGTTGACCACGTGATCGACCAGCCGATCGTGCGGCAGGAGGGCGTCCGCCTCACCTCGTCCAGCGGGATCCACGTGACGAACATCGCGGGATACGTCTTCGCCATGATGCTCTATTTCGCGCACCGGCTCCCGACCATGCTCGCGTTCCAGGCGACGGCGCACTGGCCCACCAGCGACGAGCGTGAGTTGTTCGAGGCGCGTGAGCTGCGTGGCAGCACGGTCGGGATCGTCGGCTATGGCAGCATCGGGCGCGAGGTCGCGCGGCTGGCGCACGCCTACGGCATGACCGTGCTCGCCAGCAAGCGGGACGTCCTGCTCCCCGCCGACCCGACCGGCTACACGCTGCCGG
>CAZGLU010000044.1:7599-11947 GCA_964526095.1 uncultured Anaerolineaceae bacterium
GGACCCGGAGGGCCAGTTATTCGAGCGGCTCTACCCGCCGGAGGCCCTCCCGACGATGGTCCGCGAGTGTGATTTCGTCGTGGTGACCGTGCCCCTGACCGATGCGACGCGCCACCTGATCGATGCGGACGTCATCGGCGCGATGAAGAAGACCGCCTACCTGATCAACGTGGGGCGCGGCGGTGTGGTGGACGAAGACGCGCTGCTGGACGCCCTGCGCAACAAGCGCATCGCTGGCGCGGCGCTGGACGTGTTCGAGGCTGAGCCGCTGCCCGCCGATGACCCGCTGTGGAAGCAGCCGAACCTGGTTATCAGCCCGCACGTGTCGGGCATGACGCCGGAGTACGACCGCCGCGCCGCGGACCTGTTCATCGAGAACCTGCGCCGCTACCTGGCGCGCAAGGACCTGCTCAACGAGGTCGGCCTCGACCGGGGCTATTAAGGGGGTGGGGCGTTTACAGGTTTTTTGCACCTGCGCAACCCCGCCGCTCGCTGAGTCGTATACTAGGATAAGAACGGGCCGCTATCACGACGAGATTAGAGAGGAACACGAGGTATGTCTGAAGAGATGAAGACGAACCAGACCGAACAGGCCCCGCTCAGCCGCTTCTTGCGCCACCAGCAGGCGGCGCTGGAGGAAACGGGCAAGGCGTTGGCCTCCCTGCTTCCGCGCGAGTTCCGGGATCACACAGGCCGTGCCATCGACGAGGGCGTGGCCGGGTGGAAGGCGCTGATCGATGGCGTGCGCGTCGAGGTCGAGCGCAGCCTGGACCGTATGGCGAACTTCGGCAAGCCCGGCGAGGGCGCCGAGGGCCACGGCAAAGTCAAAGTGGACGTGGAGTAGCCCTCCAGCCGACGCAGCATACGCGGGCGGCCCCCTCGCTTGACGGTCCCCCGCAGTCTCTAGAATCAGAACGCCCTGGGTTTCCCCAGGGCGCTTGTTGTCTTGGCCGATTTCAGGATTGCGCTATGACCCGAGGCGCACGACCTCGCTCGCTTGCGGTCCCTTGGGTCCATCGGTGATCGAGAATTCCACCCGCTCACCTTCATCCAGATTGCGGTAGCCGCCGCCGACGATCGCGCTGTAGTGAACGAAAACGTCGGGCCCGTTTTCCGGCTGGATAAAGCCGTAGCCCTTCTGCGAGTTGAACCACTTTACCACGCCGGTAAGACGTTCTGCCATTTTGGAGGATACTCCTTCTTCATACAGACGCTTGCAATGCAGTGGCGCGGGCCCTTGCAGCTAAGGCAAAAAAAAGGCACCCAGTGCGTTGTTCGTGCTACACCGGGTGCATTACTTGCCGGTACTGCAAACAACTTGCTCCACTAATGAAGATTTTAGTCTGTCCTGTAGGCGGTGTCAACCACCTTGAGGGACGGATCTCAAAATTCGTCACGTGGGCGACCCGGCCCGGCCAGCACTAAGCGCAGGAAGGCGGCGCCCGTCAGCACCAGCCCGACCGCGCTCAGCGCGTGCGCCTCGGCGGTGTAAAGCAGCGTCGTGCTGACCAGCAGCGCGGCGAACACGATAGCCCGCGTCACGCGCTGCAACAGCGCCTCGATCCGGCGCAGCTCGCGCTCCAGTTCGGGCGCGGGCGCTGCCCGGACCGTCCGCTCCTGCGGCGGCGTGGGCGGTTGGGGCGTGCTGCGCGGCAGCAGGCGGTCCAGCCCGCTCCCCCCGGCGAGCATCCGCAGCAGGTCGAGCGGACCCAGCCCGCGCCCGTCGAACCCCGGCAGCTCGCCGTTTTCCTGGAGCAGCCGCCGTACGAAAGGCGCGATCTCATGCCAGGGGTTGAACGTCGGGTCCAGCGCGGTGCATATCCCGACCAGGATCCCGACCGCCCGTGACAGGTAGAGGAAGTCCTGCGGGACCTGGAACGGCATGGAAAACAGCAGGTCGTTGAATTCGTGCCCCAGGTGCGCCAGCTCCGAGAGCGGCATCTCGCCCAACTGCGCCAGGTTCAGGCCCCACATCCGGTCGAAGGCGGCCTGCGTGGCGGCCCGGATGCGCTCGTGATCGGCGCCGGGCAGCAGCACGCCAAGCTGATCATACGACCGCACCACGCGCCCGGCGTCACGCTGGATCAGCGCGATCAATGTTTCGCGCAGCCCGGCCACGATCTCCGGCGTGACGTGCCCCACCAGCCCAAAGTCCACGAAGATCAGGTAAAAGGGGCGCCCCTGGAGCGCCTGCCCGTCGGCGTGGCGGCCCGTCGGAGCGGGGATGTCCGGCGGCAGCGGGTAAACGAACAGGTTGCCGGGGTGGGGGTCGCCGTGGAAGAAGCGCTCGTTGAACACCATGTCCAGGTACGTGCTGACCAGCCGCCGCGCGACGTCCTGGCGGCTGATGCCTGCCGCCTCGATCCGGTCGTAGTCGGTGATCTTGATCGTCGTGACGTCTTCCAGGGTCAGCACGCGGCGGGTTGTGTGGGTGCGGTACACCGCCGGGACGTACACGCCCATGTTGTCCGCGAACAGCCGCGCGAACGCCTCGGCGTTGTCGGCCTCGTGCTCGTAGTCCAACTCCTGCCACAGCCCCGCGCTGAACTCGTCCAGCAGGGCCGGGACGTCCGCCCGGCGCGCGACGAAGCGGAAGCGCATCAGCCCGCGTGCGATGACGCCCAGCGCGCGCAGGTCCGTGGCGACCAGCGAGTGGATCCCAGGGCGCTGGACCTTGACCACCACGCGCTCGCCGTCCGGCAGCCGGGCGCGGTGCGCCTGCCCCAGCGAGGCGGCGGCGATCGGCGTCTCGTCGAACGTGGCGAACCGCTCCGCGAGCGGCCCCAGCTCGTCCTCCAACCGGCGCCGGATCGCACTGAACGGCACGGTCGGCACCTCGTCCTGAAGACTCGCCAGTTCGCTCGTGACCTCCGGCGGCAGGATGTCCACGCGGACCGAGATGAACTGCCCCAGCTTGATCATCACGCCGCCCATGCTCACCGCCAGCTCGCGGAACTCCCGCGCCCAGGCCCGCCGCCGTTTGACGCGGTAGGCGGCGGTGGCCTCCCCGGCGACGCGGCGCATGATGACCTCCCAGAAGATGATGCGCGCGAACAGCCAGCCCGCGTACCACAGCGTGCGCTGGTAGCGGCGCCACTGGATGGGGTAGGCGTGCAGATCGACGGCCTGCGTGGGGGCCGGGCTGTCGGGTGTGGCTGGCTGCGCCTCCGGCCTGGGCTTGTGGGCCGCGTCAGTCGTTGCGGACAAAGTGGATCCGGAGGCGGGATTGCTCAAACCGGGCATTTTTGATCTCAAGGTTCCACAGCGCGTACGGCAGCACGATGTTGCGCCGGTACGGGCCGACGCGCAGCGTCAACTCGTCCGCCGCGCGGTACAGGTCCAGGTCGCTCTTTTCTACGAACGGCAGCGCGACCATCAGATAATACCCGCTGTTGCCGTCCGACTCGATCCAGTGCGTGCGCTCCCTGGCAAAGACCTCCGCCGGGTTGCGATCGCCATACAGCGCGTCGGCCAGGCGGCGCAGGCTGTCCAGCCCGCCGACCTCCTCGGAGAACATCGGCGCCTGGAGCAGGGGAAGCTGCCCGAACGCCTCCGCGATGTAGTCGATGTTCTGGCGCTGCTGGGCCTTGCGCGAGGCAAAGTAGGGGTCCGTCACGGCGTCGGGGATCACGCGGTTGAGCAGCACCGCGTCAACGGTGTAGCCGTACAGGTTCAGGTAGGTGTAGGTGCGCTGCGTTTCCTTGATGACCATGCGCTCCGGGTTGATCACCAGCCGCAGGCTGCTGTGCTCCGGGTCGGCCAGCAGTTCGCGCACCTTGTCCAGCGTGGTGAACAGCCCGTCGATGCTGTCCAGCGTGGCGCTGTCGGGCAGGTCCGCGCCGATCAGCGGCTTGGACAGCGGCCGCAGGATGCGCCCTGCGCCGCGCATCAGCCCCATGATGCGCTGGAACCACCAGCGCGACGTGTCCGGCAGGCTGAGCAGGCGCAGCGTTTCGGCGGTGGGCGCGGCGTCCACGATCAGGACGTCGTGCTGCCCCTCCTCGGCGTATTTGTTGATCCACAGCAGGTGCGCGCCTTCCTCCAGCCCCGGCAGGATCGTCACCTCCTCCGCGACGATGTCCTGCACGCCCTTGGCGTTCAGCACCTCCAGCGCGTAGTTCTGGATGCGCCCCCAATACTTGTCCATCGAATAGCGGGCGTCCACCTCTTGCGCCCACAGGTTGTCGAGGATCGGCACCGGCTCCGGGCCGATCTTGGCGTCCAGCGAGTCGGCCAGCGAGTGCGCCGTGTCGGTCGAGATCACGATGGTTCGCAGGCCCATTTCGGCGCAGCGCACGGCGGTTGCGGCGGAGATGCTGGTCTTGCCGACCCCGCCCTTGCCGGTATG
>CAZGLU010000045.1:0-5655 GCA_964526095.1 uncultured Anaerolineaceae bacterium
CACTATGCAACCGCCCTACGCCTGAGGCACGTTCCGGGCGCGGTGCGCGGCCAAAGGCGGGGAAAGCAAAACGGCCCGCCGCCAGGGCGAGCCGGGAGGTTGCAAACCGGGGGCGAACGGGGGCGTCAGCCGGCGGTTGGCTTGGGCTTGGAAACGTCCGGAACAGCGTCGTCGTCGCCGTAGAACGCGTCGATCTGCCGGAACACCAGCGACCGGAAGCCGTCCGGATCGGGGATGTTATGCATCACGATCTCCGTGCCCTCGGAACCCGCCGTTTCGATCTTGATGTCGCCGTCGCCTAGCAGGCGCGGGATAAAGCCGTAGCTGATCGAGATATCCTGCACGCGATTGAGTGGGACGGAGCGCTCGTGTTTGACGAAGACGCCGTAGCGCCGGATGAGGGCGCGGTTCGAGAGGGCGAGGTAGTTGTTACGCCACCAGATCAGCCACAGGCCGAGCGTGAAGATGGTCTTCAACCAGGTGATGGGCTGGCGCCTGCTCTCACGACGGATCGCTAAGATCGTTTCCTCGCTCATGCGGTTTCTGCTCCTGTGCTGAATAGCTGGCCAATTCCAGATCGGCGGGCGGCTGGTTGGCCCGGAAGAACGATGCCAGCGCCGCCGTGATCCCGATGAAGACGACCCCGCCGACCACCCCGGCGAACAACGCCTGGGCTGTCGTGTTGTCCTCGACGGTCAGCGAATAGAGGATGATCAAGATTATACTCAGAATGGTCGCCGCGCCAGCGATATACAGCGTCGGGGCCAGCCCGCGCCGGACCGCGATGTAGGTCCCCACCAGGGTCAGCGCGAACAGCGCCAGAAAAAGATAGCCAAGGTCCGCCATGCCGGAGCACTCCTTACCTAACGTCCACTTGATGATGCCTTATTCCCCATCGTTAGCCCTTACTGCCCAGTGTAATTCAAGCGGCCGTTTTAGAAAACAGCGTTGACCGTAAAGATCTGTCATGATATACTATCAACCCGCACCTCGGAGGGGCATTTACGCCCGTTCCACCCGGAGGGATGGCCGAGTGGTTTAAGGCGGTGGTCTTGAAAACCACTGAGGCGGCAACGTCTCCGGGGGTTCGAATCCCTCTCCCTCCGCCACACTCCAATGTGACTGATACGGGGAGGTGCCAGAGTGGACGATTGGGGCCGCCTGCTAAGCGGTTAACCGGCTATAACCCGGTTCGCAGGTTCGAATCCTGTCCTCCCCGCCAGCGAAAAACGCCACATCTCAGCCGAGCGTGGCGTTTTCGATCCCCCCAGAGGTGGCGGCTTACGCGTCGTTGCGGTGGCGCGGGGTCCGCACGCGCGAGCCGACCACGACCGGCCCGGTGAACAACGCATCGTCATTCTTCTTGCGCTTGCGCTTTTCATCTGCGCACAGGAAGGGGATGCCGCAGTGTCCGATCACGCTGCGCAGCAGGATCAGGATGACCGCGCCGACCAGCAGCCACGTCCACCACGCCGAGTTGAACACCCCGCCGAGGCCGATGATCACCTCGAAGAAGAAGGCGAACCCGGCGAAGGCCAGCAGGCCGCCCAGCATCAGGCTGCGCCCGACCGCCTCGATCGAGTCGTCGTCACGCAGGCGGCCCATCAGCACGAAGCCCGCGCCGAAGAACACGCCGTAGAGCGTCCAGGCGTAGGCCCAGCTCCCCCAGTAGTTCGTCACATTCTGGACGAACAGCAAGACGGCCGTCCCCGTGACGATCGCGCCGGGGATCGCGAAGGGGGCCGTCGTGGGGCGGCCAGCGACCGCCGCGCCCAGCAGCGCCAGCCCCGGCAGCAGCACGAACAACGGCCACAGCGCGCTGAGGTCCAGCCAGAAGATCGCGGCGAGCGCGATCAGGCCCAGGCCCACCACGGCGTTTTTCCGGTTGCTACGCGAACGTCCCATGATCACCACGCCACTTGACTCAGTCCCAGTGTGGCACCTGCCTGTGATCCCTAGTACGCAGAAGCGCACCTGGCGGTTGTGCCGGACCGGGACGGCCGGAGGCAGCGGGGAACCTGTTCCGCTATAATGGGGACATTCGTCCGGGCGGCCCCAGCGCCGCCGAGTGATGCCAGAGAAACCGCCGTGTCCGAACAGCCTGCTTTCAAACCCCCAACTGTTGCGCCCCCCGCGACGCTGCCCGAAGGGGAGATCGTCTCCGAGCGCAAGATCATGCAGTGGCAGTGCCCGCGCTGCGGCTCCACGGATATTGGCACGGGCTACCTGATCGACTACAGTGACAAGTTCCGCCAGCTCCAGCTTGCGCCGAAGGCGCTCAAGCTGACGCGCATCGCACGCCTGCTGCGCCCGTTCCGGCGGCTGGTCCCGGTGAGCGCGCGCATCTGCCGGGAGTGCGGGGCGGTGACGCTGGAAGTGGATCCCGACGACTTTGCCGAGGCTGAGCGACGCTACGGGCGGCGCTAGCCGGAGGGCCGCCGCCCGCCATGCGCCGCAAGCTGCACTACGACCCCCGCCGTGATTACTATGCCGTACTGGGCGTAAGCCCGACCGCCTCCGCCGACGAGATCCGTCGCGCGTACCGCCAGCGCGCGCGGGAGGTCCACCCGGACCGGCACCCGGATCGGCGCGAGTGGGCCACGCGGCAGTTCCAACTCGTCACCGAGGCGTATGGCGTGCTGCGCCAGGCCGGGCTGCGCCGCGAGTATGACCGGCTGCGCTGGCCGCACGCGCCACACGCCGCCGGACCAGCCCCCACGAACCGGCCCCGGTCCGGCACACCGCCTGCCCCGGAGGGCGGCGGGCGGACGTGGTGGGAGCGCGCCCTGGCCCAAAGCGCCCGTCAGACCGCATCCCTGAACACCACGCCCCCGGCGGCACGCCCGCCCGCCTGGCTGCACCGCCTGGGGCTTGCCGGGCTGGAGGACGCCTGGCCGACGCTGGTCGGCATGTGGCGCACCCCGTACGCGGGCCTGCTCGTCACATTGTCTGTGCTGCTGGCGCTGAACCTGGGGCTGGTGATGTACATGGCGCTGGACCCGGCGGAGAGCGGGCGCCTGCTGGATACGGTCGAGGGATGGTTCGCCGGGCTTGGCGCGACCGAGGAGGCCGAGCCGCCGCCCACACCCAGCGCCACGCCCGACCGGCTGCAACAAGCCTGTTCGGATCCGGGCGTGCAGATCCTCAGCCCGGCGCGTTTTGACGCCGTTGGGGAGGCGTTCTCTGTTTACGGCACGGTGCAGATCCCCTACCTGTGGCACTACCAGATCGAATTGGGGTACCTGGGCCGCGCCTATAACCCGCAGACCGCGCCCGCCACCTGGGAGTTGGTGCGCCCGCCGCCCGCCTACGGCGCCCCGGAAGGGCCGGTCAAGGACGACCTGCTGGCGGAGAACATCAGCCTGCGCGAGCGCCCCGCCGGGTACTACGTGGTGCGGCTGCGCGTCATGCTGCGGGACGGCACGGCGCTCGCGCCCTGTGACGTCGTCGTGCGGCGCTGACCCTCGGCAGCCTCAGAGCAGATCGTCCGCCTCCGCGCCCTCCGCGTAGGCGATCCCCTCGATAAAGCCCCGCGCGCGCTCAAGGTAGGGATAGCGCGCCAGGTAGGCCCAGAACGCGGCGCTGTGGTTCGGGTGCTTGCGGTGGGCCAATTCGTGCGCGAGGATGTAGTCGATCACGTAGCCCGGCCACGCGCGGATCCGGTCGCTGAGCCGGATGTCGCCGTCCGTGCTGCCGCCGGTGGTACAGCTCCCTAAGCGGTGCGTCATGTTGCTGACCCAGCGGATCGTGTGCCAGCGCAGCTCGCCGTCAAAATACTGGCGGTTCAGCGCCTCCGCGCGGCGCTCCAGGTCCGCGTCACGCTGGCGGCGGGCGCGGGCGCGCTGCTTGAGCACCCGCGCGAGGATGTCGTCCAGCAGGCGCTCAAGCTGGTCGGCGCGCAGGCCCGCCGGGATGCGCACGCGTACGGTGTCGTCCCGGAGCGTCCAGCGCGCGGACGTGCGCAGCCGCCGGTCCCGCGTGACCACGACGGTCAGTTGGTGCGGCCCGTCCGCAACGCGGCGCACGATCTCGTCGGGCCGGTCCTCGCCCCTGCGGTTGCTCACGGCGCTTCACTCCTTCATCCGGCATCGGCAGGCACAAGCATAGATCGGAACATGGCGCAAGGCGAAGAAGAACGCATTGATGAAATATTGCACAAACACCCTATTCCAGAATAGAATAGGGGGCATGAGACAGCCATCACCTGACACCGTCCTGCTCGGCCTGCTCGCGGCCCAACCCCGCCACGGCTACCAGCTTCTGGAAGTGTTCCACGACCCGGCGCAGCTTGGGCAGGTGTGGAACATGAGCACCAGCCAGCTTTATGCCGTGCTCAAGCGCCTGGAGGGGCAGGGGTTGATCGCCGGTGTCCCGGTGCAGCCGCCAGATGCGCCGACGCGCATCGAGTACCACCTGACGGACGCGGGGCGCGCATGCCTGGACGCCTGGCTCCACGACCCGCAGCCCACGGCCAGCATCCGTCGGGTGCGCATCGAGTTCCTGAGCCGCCTGTACATCGCGCGCCTGCTCGGCGTTCCGACCGCCCCGATCGTGCGGGCGCAGAAGGCCGCCTGCGAGGACCAGTTGGCGGCGCTCCTGGAGCAGCAGGCCGCCGCCGCGCCGGGGATCGGCTTCCTCGCGTTGGAGTTCATGATCGCGCAGCTTCGGACCGTCCTGCAATGGATCGACCGCTGCGAGATCGTGCCAGCCCCCAGGAAACAGGAGTCGCCATGATGGGCCTGGGTCGTCACGCGCTGTTCGTCCTCCTGGCAGTTGTGCTTACCCTCCCCGTCCAGGGCGCCCGCGCTCAGACCGATCAAACGCTGACCGTTTTCGCCGCGGCCTCGCTCACGGACGCCTTCGAGGCCATCGGCGCAGCTTTCGAGGCCGCGCATCCCGGCGTGAAGGTCGTGTTCAGCTTCAGCGGGTCCTCCACGCTGGCCGCGCAGCTTGCGGAGGGCGCGCCTGCCGACGTGTTCGCCAGCGCGAACGAGAAGCAGATGACGGTCGTGCAGGAAGCCGGGCGCATCGCGGAGCCGGTCCGCACGTTCGCCCGGAACCGGCTGGTAGCCGTCCTCCCGGCCGACAACCCGGCGGGTATCGAATCGCTGGACGACCTCGCCCGGCCCGGCGTGCTGCTGATCGTGGCGGCGCCGGAGGTCCCCGTGCGTGCGTACACCGACCAGATGCTGGAACTTATGGCCGCCGACCCGGCCTACGGCGAGGCGTACCGCGCGGCGTTCATGGCGAACGTCGTTTCCGAGGAGGCGACGGTGCGCCACGTCGCGGCCAAGGTCGCGCTCGGCGAGGCCGACGCGGGCATCATCTACCATTCCGACATCACGCCAGACATCGCGGCCCAGGTGCGCACCATCCCCATCCCGGACGCTTACAACACGCTGGCGACCTACCCAATCGCAGTCACCAACGACACGCCGCACCCGGAACTGGCGCGGGCATTCGTCGAACACGTGCTGTCGGACGCGGGGCAGGCCATCCTGGCGGAATGGGGCTTCATCCCCGCCCGGCCCCCCGCGCCTGAGCCAGCGATCGCCCTGACGCTCGATGGCGCGCTGCACATCGACGGCGTGGCTCACGGCCCCCTGGCGCTGCGCGCGCCGGATCTCCGCACCGGCTTCGACCCGCAGACGGTCG
>CAZGLU010000045.1:5665-9310 GCA_964526095.1 uncultured Anaerolineaceae bacterium
CGCGGTGAGCTACGACGTCAGCACCGCCACGCCCTACCCCCGCGCGGCCCTGCGGGACGTCCTCGGCGGGGCGCAGGCCGGGGCCGGGGTAAGCCGTTACATCGTCGCGACCGGGGCGGACGGCCAGCAGGTCGTGTTCAGTTGGGGCGAGATCGATCCGGCCTACGGCGGCGTGATGGTGCTGGTCGCGTACGAGGTGGACGGCGCCCCGCCGGACGGGGGGACCGGGCTGATCCTCGTCGTGCCCGGCGACCGGCGCGACGGGCGGACCGTGCACGACCTCGTCCACTTGAGCGTGCGGGAGGCCCCCGCCGTCGAAGGTAAGTGAGGCTATGGCCCCAAAGGTGAAAGTCTACCGCCCGCCTGCCCGGTTCCTGCTCCTGCGCCGGGGCGCCGTGCGCCGGTCCGCCAGTCTGCCGGGGAAGGCGCTGGCCGCCCTCCTTGCGGCGGCGGCGGTGCTGCTGATCGCGCTGCCGGTCGGGACGCTGGTATGGCGCGGCGTCGCGGGCCGGGCCTGGACGCTCGTCCCGGACGGCGTCGTGCGCGAGGCGATCGAGTTGAGCCTCGGCACCACGGCGATCAGCCTGAGCGCCACGCTCCTGTTGGGCACGCCCCTCGCTTACGCGCTGGCCCGCTGGCGCTTCACCGGCAAGCAGATCGTCAACATCCTGGTGCAGCTCCCGATCGTGCTGCCGCCCTCGGTCGCCGGGCTGGCGCTGCTGATCACGTTCGGGCGGCGCGGCGTGCTCGGCCCGCTGCTGCAAGACGCGGGCATTCAGGTGGTGTTCACCAGTACCGCCGTGATCATCGCGCAGACGTTCGTCGCCATGCCCTTCTACGTGCGTGCGGCGCAGGTCGGCTTCCGGCAGGTCGAGCCGGAGGTCGAGCAGGCGGCGCTGGTCGATGGCGCCGGGGGCTGGACGCGCTTCCTGTTCGTGACGCTCCCGCTCGCCCGCCGCGCCTTGATCACCGGGGCGCTGCTCAGTTGGGCGCGGGCGCTGGGCGAGTTCGGGGCGACGATCCTGTTTGCGGGCAGCCTGCAAGGCCGCACACAGACCATGCCCCTGCTGATCTACAGCACCTTTGAGCGCAACATCGAGGCCGCGATCTGGACGGCGCTGGTGCTGGTCGGGCTGGCGGTGGCGGTCCTGGCGGTCACGATGCTGCTTTCACGCGAGGACCACGCCGAGGCGGGCTGCTGACCGGCGAGGGCACTGCATCGAGCGACCACGCGGAGAATTGACAGGGCCGCTTCGGTGGTTGAAGCGGCCCTGCTGTGTGTCCGGTCCCGATCGCTCGAGCGGGATGCACGCGCCATCACACGGCTGTGATCACATCGTAGAGGTTGCGCGTGTCACGCGAGGGCTGGATCCCGAACATTTTTTGCAGCGTGGCGGCCAACTGCTCGTACTGCGCGGCGGCCTCGTCGCGGCGGCCCTGCTGATAGTAGATCAGCATCACGTCGCGGTGCACGTCTTCCCAATCCGGCTTCTCGCGCAGGGCGCGCAGCAGGTAGCCCAGCGCCTGATCCAGCTCGTTCAGGCCGCGATGGTAGCGGCCCAGGCCGATCAACGCCTGGGCGTACTTGTGCTGAAGCTCGGCACGCCGCGCCTCGACCCAGGGCGTATGGATGCCGGGGAGGTATTCCGAGCGGTACAGTTGCACCGCCTGGTACCAGTCCGCCGCCGACTGCCCCTCCGCCTCGATCGCATCGTGGACCGAGTTTTCAAACAGGCGCACGTCGTAGTGCACGGACAGGCGCGGCGAGTGCACGTAGAACCCACCCGAGTAATTGGTCAGTTCGTAGCCGAGCCGCTCGCTGATCTTGCGCTTCGTCACGTGGAAGACGTTGGTCGCTTCCTTCACCGACATATTCGGCCAGAAGACGCTGAAGATCTCATCCCGCGTGACCATCGGGTGATCGACGAAATAGTAGAAGAGGTGCCTGGGCAGCGAGCCATCCCAGCTTGTCACCGGCTGGCCGTCGATGTAGACATGCCCCCCGGACAGCGCGAAGACCTCCAACTGGCCGCGCCCCTCAGGGTCCCCGTAGATCCCGCCGCCGAGCGCCTCGTCAGCGCCGACGACGGACGCATAGCCCGCGGTCACAAGATCGTTCCAGGGCTGGAGGTCCAGCAGGCGCGCGCTGAACACGATCTGCACGTGGCCGGGCATGTGCCCCGCCAGCGCGCGGAAGAAGCGCTCGGTCGCCGGGGATGGCACGAGCCGGTCGAAGGCGTCCAACAGCAGGACGTACCGCTGGCTGCGCAGGTCGCCCAAATCGGCAGCGAACGCGGCGGCCAGATCTTCAGGGCGTGCGTCGGCATCAACCGCCGCCCGGCTTTGGTTGCCGATGCCCGCCGGAAAGATCTGGTCGATCAGGTGGATCAACCAGCGCTCGAGCGTGGTATCATCATCGGACAGGGTATAGTAGACGATCTCGTTCTGGTAATGCTGTAGGAGCAACGCGACGAGGGCGGTTCGTCCCCGGTGACGGGGGTAGATGATCACGAAAGGCTTATCGCGCAGCTTCTCCTCAAACTCGCGCAGTGTCGTCTCGGCGACACGTTCTACAACAGCTAGTGGCATCGTAGCATCCTTTAGTGTGAAGCGTGACAGTGTTGTGTCTGACCTATACCAACACAAACACCATAGCCATCAGGCCGGACTCAAGGTCCTTCCCTCACCGCCGGATGCTCCCACAAATTGGCCCGCTTACCGCTGAGTTTAGCTGGATTACAGGTACAAGCCTTAAGCCGTAATATAAACCAGCTTCATTCTAGGGCACTATTATGTCTATTCATTGGGCGGATGTCAAACCCATAAATCGACACTCCTGTAGCCTTCATTAACCTTTCGCTTATGTTGCTATGTCCTTGCAGCGCTTTGAGCGAGGTACAGCACAGGTAATTGTTGGAGGATCATTTTGATAGGATTAACCCGATTCGGGAGAGGCGTATGGGCACGGCTCAGCCTGCCCGGCCTGCTCATGCTGGTTGCGCTGGCCGCATGTATGCCCACCGAAGATAACCCGGTGCCGACTGTAGCCCAGCTCGACACGCTGCCGACGGCGATCTTCCTCACCGAAAACGCCCCACCCGCCGGCTTCAGCACCGTGCATTTCGACCCCATCGACGCTTACCTGACGGACCTGAACGGATGGGCCTACCGTGTGTCCGGCGAGTTTACAGGCACCTTCGCGGCGTCCGGTGACCCGGCGGCGGGTGCGTTCGCGATCCGTGTGTGGGGCAACGAATTGGCCGAGGCGCGGCGCGTGACCTTCGAGGTGGAGGGCGAGGCGCTGGCGCCGGATGCGGTGGGCCGCCGCCTGGAAGGCGTGCGCCTGAGCAACGACTATTACACGGTCGACACCAACGGCGTTTGCACGCACGGCGGGGACAGCGCCGCCATCATCGCAGACCTGTCGGCGGGCCAGATCATCGGCGGCGTGGCGACCGCCGTGCCGACCGGGTTCCACAAGGAAATCGAAGGCATCCCCGCGTGGAACTACACCTTCGACCCGGAGCAGGCCCGCCTGCCCGCCATCCGTGAGGCAGCGGACGGCGCGGTGGACTTGCAGGCCGCGCTGTGGATCGCGCCGGAGTACAACGCCGTGTTACTGTACGAGCTGCGGCTGGTGGTGGA
>CAZGLU010000045.1:9320-11865 GCA_964526095.1 uncultured Anaerolineaceae bacterium
GGCGGACGAGGCCGTGTCGGGCACGCTGCGGCTGCGTTACGAGCTGGAGCCGGACGCGCTGCGCGAGCCGCCGAACATCTCGATCCCGCATGGGTGCTAGCGTCTGCCGTCCGGCTGCGCCCGTTACTTGGCCTCCGGTCGGTCGGGCTGTATAATTGCGCTGATTACAACTCCTAAATTCAACCCGCCTTTCCGCAGGAGCAGTGTATGCGCGTCTCCGTATTGCAAGAGAACTTAGCCAAGGGCCTGGGCATCGTCGGACGCGCGGTCCAGTCGCGCCCCACACTCCCGATCCTCGCCAACGTCAAGCTGAGCACCGACGAGGCACGGCTTGAGCTTTCCGCGACCAACCTGGAGCTTGGGATCACGTGCTGGATCGGCGCCAAGGTGGACGACGAGGGCACGATCACGATCCCGGCGCGCACGCTGCAAGAACTGATCAGCACGTTCCCGCCTGAGCGGGTGGACATGGAACTCGACCCGCGCAGCCTGACGCTGCATCTCGACTGTGCGGGCAAGACGGCGAACATCAAGGGCATGGAAGCCTCCGAGTTCCCGACCATCCCGGAGTTCGACACCGCCCGTGCCTTATCCGTCCCGGCGCAGGCGTTCAAGGAGATGATCGAGCAGGTCGCCTTCGCAGCGGCCAAGGAGGACAACCGCCCGATCCTGACGGGCATCCTCGCGCGCTTCGACGGCGACACGCTGACGCTGGCGGCGGCGGACGGCTACCGCCTGGCGGTGCGCACGCTGGAGCTGGACCTCGGCGTTGGCGACCGCAGCGTTGAGCCGCTGATCATCCCGGCCCGCACGCTGCAAGAACTGAGCCGCATCATCAGCGACGAGGACGAGGAAGTGCTGATCGCGTTCCCCGATGCACGGGGGCAGGTCATGTTCAGCCTGGGCAACATCGTCCTCATCTCGCAGTTGATCGAGGGCAAGTTCCCGGACTACGAGGCGATCATCCCGCGCCGCTACGAGACGACGACCCTCGCCTACACCAAGGAACTGCTCGCCGCCTGTCGCAGCTCCGAGGTGTTCGCCAAAGACTCCGCGAACACAGCCAAGATCGTGATCGAACCGAGCGAGACGCCCAACCTGCCGGGTCGCGTGCTGGTCGCCGGGCGCTCACAGGAGAAGGGCGACGCGGAGGCGCCGATCGACGCCTCGATCGAGGGGCACGGCGTCGAGATCGCGTTCAACATCCGCTACCTGATCGACGTGCTGAGCGTGATCCGCGAGGAACAGGTCGTGCTGGAGACGAGCGGCCCGACCTCGCCGGGCGTGGTGCGTCCGGCCGGGCGCGACGACTTCATCCACGTCATCATGCCGATGTCCACCGGGCGGTAGGCGCGCGAGCCTGCCCGCTCGTGGATCGTAACTGAGATGTTCAGGCCCGGCGGTGTGCCGGGCCTTTTTCGCCCATGACGCATCTGCGCACCTTCTACGTCCTCGTCGCCACGCAGATTTTCTCCCTGATCGGCAGCCGCATGACCGGCATCGCGGTCGGGTTCAAGGTGTTCGCCGACACCGGCGACACCGCCCCGTTGCTGATCGGCGCGTTCTTTGCCGAACTGCCGGGCATGATCGGCGGCACGTTCACCGGCCTGCTGGCGGATCGCTGGGACCGACGGCGCGTGATTATGCTCGGCGACACCGGGCAGGCGGCAGGCACGCTGCTGCTGTTGGTCGCGTTCGCCACCGGCACCTTTGGACTGTGGCATCTCTACGCCGCTATGCTGGTGCAGGGCATCTTTGGCACGCTCCAGGGACCGGCCAGCAGCGCCGCGATCACCATGCTCGTGCCGGACCACCTGCGCGATCGCGCCAACGGCCTGAACGAAATGGGCTTCCCGCTGGCGGGTGTGGTCGCGCCCGCGTTCGCCGGACTGCTCTACAGCGCGGTCGGCGTGAGCGGCGTGATCGCGTTCGACCTGCTCACGTTCGTCACGGCGATCACCATCGTGTCGCGTCTGACCATCCCGCATCCGGAGCGATCCGGGAAAAGCGCGGCGCTGGCGGGGAGCTTCTGGCGCGAGATGCTCGGCGGCTGGCGCTATCTTGTCACGCGGCGCGCGCTGTTCGTCACCGTGATCTACATCGCCTTCATCGACTTCGTGATCAACGGCCCGCTGGAGCTGGCGCTGCCGTATACGGTGAGCATCACCGGCAGCGAGGCAACGGCCGGGGTGCTGCTGGGCGCAATGAGCCTGGGCGCGCTGGCCGGGGCGGGGACCATCGCACTGGTGGGCAATGTGCGCCACCGGATGCGGATCATCCTGGCCGGGTACGGGGCGCTGGGCGTGACGTTCCTGCTGCTCGGCGCGGCGCTGTTCCTGGCGCTGTACCCGCTGCCACTCAACGGGGCGCTGTTCACGTCGGTGCTGCAAGCGAAAACGCCCCCCGACCTGCAGGGGCGCGTGTTTGCCGTCACCGGGCAGATGTTCATGCTGATGACGCCATTTTCATTCCTGATCACGGGTGCGCTGGTGGACAGATCGGAAGAGCGTCGTGTAGGGAAAGAGTGTAGGATTGGGTGGTGGTG